>NZ_MKJZ01000012.1:0-16377 GCF_001942225.1 Serinicoccus sp. CUA-874
GGTGGTTGGTGCCTGGCGCTGGTCCTGACAGTGGTCTCGGCCCAACCCTGTAGACCCCTGCGATCGTGCGGGCGCGGCCAGGGCCAGCACGCGACGTTGCTAAACGCCCAGGTCGACAGATGCTCGACCGTCAGGCAGGATCTAGGGCGCCGAAGGGAGGTCCATGTACCTGGGTGTCGTCGTGATGGCCGTCGCCGCCGTCGTACCCGTGCTTGTGCTGTACGGGCTGCACCGTCGGACGGCGGTCACGCCGGATCCCCTCGAAGTGCTCCCGTTCGAGTCGGGCTGGATCCCCGAGCAGCACGCGCTGTCCCGGTACCACGTGCGGTGGTACCTGGCGACCCTCCTCTTTCTCGCCTTCGACGTCGAGATGTTGTTCATGTACCCCTGGGCCGTCGTCGTCGCCGAGATCGGCACCACGGCGGTCGTCGAGATGTTCCTCTTCCTCGCTGCGTTGTTCGTCGCCGTCCTCTGGGCGTGGCGGGAAGGTGCCCTGCGATGGGTCTGAGCGAGGCGAGCTCGCGCGTCGCCGCGCGGTACGCGCACGCCCTGCTGGTCGAGGTGCCCGGATGGGGACGCACGCGCATGGTGGCCGAGCACGCCGTGCTCGCGCGTGGATGGCAAGTGGCCCGTTCCCCGGCAGACGCTGACGTTCTCGTCGTGTGCGGCACTCCCGGGCCACGGCTCAGCGAGGCCGTCGACCAGTTGTGGCACCAGATGCCAGGGCCGCGGGTGACCGTCCAGGCCCTTCGCGTCGAGGACGTCGCGGCCGTCCTTGACGAGGCACACGCACTCCTTCTCTCCCCCGACCGCCACCGGCACGACGCGGCGGACCGACCCAGGACAGACGATCTGCTCGCACGCCAGCCCCACGACAGCCAGGCCCAGCACGCGCACGGTGGCCACGACCACCACGTTGAGCCGGGTGACGCGGATGACTCAGGTCATGGTGACAGCGAGCACCAGGGTCATGCCGGTCACGAGGAGCATGCCGGCCACGAGGAGCATGCCGGCCACGAGGAGCATGCCGGCCACGAGGAGCATGCCGGCCACGAGGGAGACCACAGGCACCCTGCAGGTCCCGAGGAGCCCGACGCCCATGAGGACGCAGAGGGGCACGGAGGCCACGGTGGAGGCGGTGGGCACGAAGGCCACGGCGGAGGCGGTGGACACGAAGGCCACGGCGACCACGGAGGTCACGGCGGCCACGACGGCATGGACATGTCCCTGGCGGAATCCCTCTGGCGGGGGGCGGGGAGGACAGGGACGGTCTGGAGATGGACGTCCTGAAGGTCCGGCTCGGCCCGGTGCTGCCTTACTGGCCGGCAGGACTGGTGCTGCACTGCTCGCTGCAGGGCGACGTCGTGACCGAGGCACGCGCTGAGGTCCTCGGCGCCGCGGACGAGGCCGGCGACGAGACCGACGCCCGGGCCGCGCGCTCGACAACATCGTCTCCTTCCTGGCGCTGGCGGGGTGGGAGGATGCCGCGGCCCAGGCACGGACGCTCCGCGACGCGGCACTGGGGGCCGGGGAAGACCCGGTGGACCTGAGGGGCCTTGAGCGGCTCCAGCGCCGGGTGCGTCGTTCACGGCTGCTGCGCTGGTCGTTGAGGGGGTTACGTCCGCTGACCGAGGAGGAGGTCCGCCACCAGGGGCTGCCCGCGGACTCCGCGGGCGATACCTACGACAGGCTGGTCCGCATGGTGGACCGTGCGGCAGCGGCCTCCCGACTCGGCGACCGCCCGGCTGTCCGTGTCGAGCACCTGGGGAAGCTGGTCGTCGGACTGGACCTCGCGGCTGCACGTCTGGTCCTGGCCAGCCTCGACCTCCACGAGCTGCGGGCCCACCACGCCCAGCACGAGGCGGCCCATGGGTGAGCTGGCGTTGGTGCAGAGCCCAGGCGTGCCGGACTCCCCAGTCGTGACCGTGGCGCCCGGCTGGGCGCTGGCCGCGGTGGCCATCCTCGGTGCCCTGGTCCTCGTCGCAGGGATGCTCGACGGCGTCCTGTCAGCACGCTCCAGCGGCGGCCCGGGCGGTGGCGCGAGCGGCGCGGCGCGCCCCTTTGGCGAGGCCGCGCGACTGATGCGGCAACGACGTCGCACCACCGTGCAGGCCGACACCCTTCTGTGGCGCGTCGGCGGGGCAGGGCTGATCGTCACGGCTGCGCTGATGGTGGCGGTGGTCCCGCTGGGGCGGTGGACGATCTTCGACCTGGACGTGGGGGTCATGTGGTTCAACGCCATGGACGTCCTGGTCTGGGCCCTGGTGTGGCTGACCGGGTGGGGCGCCAACTCGGCGCACTCGCTGGTCGGTGGCTACCGCTTCCTGGCGCACGGGCTGGGCTACGAGCTGCCCCTGATGTTTGCGCTAGTCGCTCCGGCGATCGCGGCGCAGAGCCTCAACGTGGGCACGGTCGCCGCAGCCCAGGACGGCCTGTGGTTCGCGGTGTGGATGCCGGTGGCCTTCCTCGTCTACCTGCTCGGGGTCGCGGCCTTCTCGGTATGGGGCCCGTTCGCCCCGGCGCTGGGCAGCGACATCGCCGGCGGCGTGCGGGCCGAGCTGTCCGGGGTGGACCGGCTGGTGTTCGAGACGGGTCGCTACGCCCTGCTGGGGGCCGGTGCGGCGTTCTCGGTCCCGATGTTCCTCGGCGGAGGTGCTGGTCCGCTGCTGCCTGACTGGGCGTGGGTACTGGTCAAGACCCTGGCCGTGCTCTCCTTGCTGGTCTGGCTGCAGCGGCGGTTGCCGGCCTTCCGGCCCGACATGTTCATGGAGGTGGGCTGGATGGTGCTGCTCCCGGCCGTGCTGGTCCAGGACCTGCTCGTCGCCGTCATCGCCGTCTGGAGGGCCTGAGCGTGGTCGCAGACATCGCCTTCTGGGGCCTCGGTCTGGTCGCCGTGATCAGCGGCGCCGCGGTCTTCTACGTCGACTCGATGGCCCGCGCCACGTACGCGCTCGCACTGTCCTTTATCGCCGTGGGCCTGCAGGTGCTGTTCCTGCAGCAGAACTACGTCGGCGTGGTGACCGTCCTGATGATGGTCATGGAGATGGCCGTCATGGCCGTCTACATGGTCATGTTCATGGGCATGAACCCCGCCCTGATGCCGATGAGCATGGTCCACAGCAACAGAACGGCCGTCGCGACAGCGGTCCTCACCTTCGGGGTGCTGGCGGCCGGCATCCTCCTGGTGGACTGGCCCGCCCGCCGCGGCAGCCCACCACCGGAGGTCACCGTGGCCCTCGGCGAGGCCCTCATGGGCCCGAAGATGCTCGTGATGGCCGTGATCAGCCCGGTCATGGTCGCCACCATCGTGGCCGGCGTCGTGCTCGCGGCGCACCGCACCCGGTACGACCGGTTCGGCGACGACCTGAAGCAGCGCGCCCCCGAGGACCCTCAGCCCGGAGGTGTGGGCCGATGACCCTGGAGGCGACCCTGCTCATCGCCGCAGCCGTCTTCTCCGTCGGCCTGTACGGCGCGATCTCCCAGCAGGTCGTGGTGATGGTGATGATGGGCCTGGAGCTGATGATCAACGCGGTCATCCTGGCCGCTGCCGGGTTCTGGTGGTTCCTGGCGCCCGCCCCGACCGGCCAGGTCCTGCTCCTGGTGATCATCGCGGCGATGACCCTGGAGATGGCCATGGGCTTCGCGGTCGCCACCCTGCTGCACCGGGAACGCCAGGCAGACATGACCGACATGGCCACGGACCTGACCCGATGAGCCCGCCGATGGCCCAGGCCGCTCTCTGGCTGCTCGTGCTGCTGCCCGCGGTCGTCGGCGGCGCACTGGCCCTCTCGCGTCTGGAGCGTGCTGCGGTCCCGATGTCCCTGGCCACAGCCGGTCTGACCGCGGTCCTGTCGCTGTTCGTGGCCCTGGCCCGACCGCAGGTGTCGGTGCCCTTCATGGCCGGCAGCGACCTGGCCCTCGGCGTGGACGCGCTGTCGGCACTGGTCGTGCCGACCGTGGCGGTCGTCACCCTGCTGGTGCTGCTCTTCGCAGCGGGTGAGATCCAGCGGTCCCGGGCACGGTTCCACGGGCTCATGCTCATCTTCGCCTCCAGCGCGCTCCTGACCGCCACCGCGCAGACGCTGCCAGCGCTGCTGCTCGCCTGGGAGGTCATGGGCGCGACGTCGTTCGCGCTGATCGGGTTCTGGTGGCGCGAGCAGCACCGGGTCTCCGCCGGGATGACCGCTTTCATGACCACCCGCGCGGCCGACCTGGGTCTCTACCTCGCGGCCGGCGCGGCTCTGGCCGGTGGAGCGGGGCTGGCCCTGGCCGACCTGCCCGGGAGCAGCGAGGGGTGGCGGCACGTGGTGGCGGCCGGTGTCCTCGTCGCGGCGCTGGGCAAGGCGGCGCAGCTGCCGTTCTCGTTCTGGCTGTCCCGGGCGATGGAGGGCCCGAGCCCGGTCAGTGCGCTGCTGCACTCGGCCGCGATGGTCGCCATGGGCGGCTACCTGCTGCTGCGGACCGAGCCGTTGCTCGCCTCCACGGGCTGGGCCGCCCCGGCCGCGGCCTGGACCGGCGCGGTGACCGCGTTGCTGCTCGGGGCGGTCGCGCTGGCCCAGCAGGACCTCAAGCAGCTGCTCGCGGCCTCCACCTCGGCCCAGCTGGGGTTCGTGGTGATGGGCGCCGGGCTGGGCTCGGTCGGCGGCGGTGCGGCACACCTGGTGGCGCACGCCTCCACCAAGGCGCTGCTGTTCCTGGCCGCCGGCGCCTGGCTCACCGCGCTGGGCACCAAGCACCTGACCGGCCTGCGGGGGGTCGGCCGGCGCTGGCCGCTGGTGGGGTGGGCCAGCACGCTCGGGGTGCTCTCGCTGGCCGGGGTCGCACCCCTGGCCCTGTGGGCCACCAAGGACGCCGTCCTGGCCGCGGCCCTGGCGCGCTCACCCTGGTTGTATGCCGTGGGACTGGCCGCCGCCGCCCTGTCGGCCGCCTACGCCGGCAAGATCCTGGTCGTCCTGTGGCGGCCCGTCCCTGCCGCGGAGCGCGCCGTGGTCGAGGGGCACCTCGACGAGGAGGAGCGCGGCACGGGCCGCGTCGGAGTGCTCGAACGCGCACCGATGGTCGTGCTCGCCGCGGGTGCGCTGGTCCTCGGTCTGCTCGCGCTGCCACCGGTGGGCGACACGCTCGCCCGCGCGCTCGGGGAGGAACCGCTGCACCCCACCCTCGTGGAGATGCTCACCTCGGCGGGGATCGCGCTGGCCGTGCTGGCGCTCGTCTGGTGGCGTCCAGCGCCCCGCCCCGGGTGGGCGCAGGACTGGCTGGGTCTGGAGCCGGCGACCCGGGCTCTCGTCGTCCGGCCGACCCTGGCGCTGGCACAGGCGGTGGCGCACTTCGACGACCACGCTCTGGACCGGGCCGTGACCGGGTCCGCGGCGGGCGCCCTCGGTCTGGCGCGCCGGGCAGCGGGGTTCGACGACCGGGTGCTCGACGGCGCCGTGGAGTCCGTCTCCCGGGCGAGCATGGAGGCGGCCCAGCGGGCCGGGCGCGCGGACGACCGGTGGCTCGACGGCGCCGTGGAGCGGCTCGCGGCACGGGTACGCCAGCTCGGCCGGCTGGCGCGACGCCCGCAGAGCGGACAGCTGCACCACTACTACGTCCAGGCCGTCGCGGTCCTCGCGGTCGGCGTCCTGCTCCTGCTCACGGTGAGGTGAACGTGCTCAGTCTGATCGTCTTCCTGCCCCTGGCCGCCGCGCTGGCTCTGATGGCCCTGCCACGGCTGGGCGACGGGGCGGCACGGTGGGCCTGGGTGGCCGTGGCCGCCGCAGACGTTGCCCTCGTCGCTGCGCTGTGGCTGGCCTACGAGCCACCGGCCGCAGGTCGACTGGCGTTCGAGGAACGCGCCCAGTGGATCCCTGGGGTGAACAGCAGCTACCACGTCGGGGTGGACGGGCTGTCGCTGCCCCTGGTGGCGATGACGACGGTGGTCTTCCTGGCCTGCGCGGTCTTCGCGCTGCGCAGCGGCGACCGGCCGAGGACCCAGGCGGCGCTGTTCCTGTTCCTGCAGAGCGTGAGCCTGGGTCTGTTCGTCGCCGCCGACCTGATCCTGTTCTTCCTCTTCTTCGACCTGTCCATCGTCGGCATGTACTTCGTGATCGCCGGGTGGGGACACGGGGATGCGGGCCGGTCGGCGATGAAGTTCTTCCTCTACACCTTCCTGGGCTCCCTAGCCCTGCTCGCCGGTTTCATCGGCCTCTACGTCGCTGCCGACCCGCACACCTTCGACATGGTGGAGCTGGCCGAGCAGACCCCGCTGGAGGGGTCCTCGACCGCCGGGGCGTGGGTGCTGGCCGCGATCCTCCTCGGGCTGGCCGTCAAGACGCCCACGGTGCCGTTCCACACCTGGCTGCCCCCGGCGCACACCGACGCCCCAGCCATCGGCTCGGCCGTCCTGGCCGGCGTCCTGCTCAAGATGGGCACCTACGGGTTCGTCCGGATCGCGATGCCGATGCTGCCGGAGGCGTGGCGGGCGTGGGCCTGGGTGATCGTCGTCGTCGGCATCGTCTCCGTCGTCTACGGCGCCCTGGTCGCGCTAGCCCAGACCGACTTCAAGCGCATGGTCGCCTACACCTCGGTCAACCACATGGGCTACGTCGTGCTGGCCGTCGGCGCCGCCGGGATCGTCGCCGACGACACCGTGCAGGCGCGGTCCGTGGCGGTCACCGGTGCCGTCACCCAGATGGTCAGCCACGGCCTGGTCACCGCCGCCCTGTTCCTGATCGCCGGCGTGATGTGGGAGCGGGCCGGCACCTACGACATGGGCGCCTACGGCGGTCTGGCCGACCGTGCCCCCAGGCTCGCGGCGCTGTTCGCCGTCGGGGCGTTCGCCTCGCTCGGCCTGCCCGGCCTGTCCGGCTTCATCGCCGAGTTCCAGATCTTCACCGGCAGCATCGCCGCGGCACCGGTCACCGCGGTCGCGCTGCTGGGCATCCTCATCACCGCCGCCCTGTTCCTACGGGCGCTGCAACGCATCTTCACCGGCGCCACCCAGGGCGCCTCCGTCGGTTTCGGTGACCTGCGCCCGGCCGAGCTGTGGGCCATCGGGCCGCTGCTGGCACTCTCGCTGCTCATCGGGGTCCTCCCCCGCCTGCTGCTCGACGTGATCGAGCCCGCGGCGCAGGTCCTCGTCCAGCTCGTCGGGAGGTAGATCGCGGTGGAGTCCATGGCCATGCGGCCGGCCCTGCTCGCACCGGAGATCGTGCTGTTCCTCGGTGGGCTCGCGGCCCTGCTGGGCGGGTCGTTCCTGGCGCGGACCCGCCAGTGGGTCACCCGTGCCGTCGCCGCGGCCGCCCTGCTGGTCGCGGCCGCCCTGGCCGCCCTGGACCTGCCCGGCCCGGCGCAGGTGGCGATGGAAGGCACCTTCACGGTCGACACCACCACGGGGGTCGCCCGGGTCGTCGCCGCGCTCGGCACCCTCGTCGTGCTGGCGCTGGCCTCCGACGAGATCGCCGGCACCCCGCGGGAGAGCGAGACCTACGCGCTGCTGCTGTTCTCCACCACCGGCACCCTGATCCTGGCCGGTGCGAACGACCTGCTCGTCGTCACCGTCGGGTTCCTGCTGGCCAGCGTCCCCCTCTACGGCCTGATCGGGATCGCCCGCACACCCCTGGGCGCCGAGGCCGCGATGAAGACCTACCTGCTGGGTGCCCTCTTCGGCATCCTGCTGCTGACCGGGGTCACGCTCCTCTACGGCGTGACAGCCACCACGTCCTACGCCGAGCTGACCGACCGGCTCGCCGACGCACCGGCAGGCGTGGTCGCCGCCGGCGTCGTGGCGGTGCTGGGCGGGCTGCTGTTCAAGGCCGGAGGAGCACCCGCGCACTTCTGGGTCCCCGACGCTGCCCAGGGTGCCGGCGGGACCGTCGCGGCGTTCCTCACCACCGTGCCCAAGATCGGGGCCGTGATCGCGGCATACCGGCTCGTCGAGCTGCTTCCCGACACCCTGGCCTGGCCGTTGCTGGTCGCGCTGCTGGCCGTGGCCAGCATGACGCTGGGCAACCTCGCCGCCTACTGGCAGACCGACCCGCGACGCCTGCTGGGCTGGTCCACGGTCAGCCAGGTCGGCTACCTGCTCGTGCCGGTCGCGGTCGCCGGACGCAGCGACCTCGCCCTGCCCTCGCTGCTGCTCTACCTCGCCGGCTACACCGTCACCAACCTCTCGGCGTTCGCGGTCACCACCGCCTTCCCCCAGCGGCGCGAGCTGCGCTCCTACCGGGGCATGGGCAGAGCCCATCCGTGGCTGGGCGCAGCCCTGGTCGTGGCGCTCCTCGGCCTCGTCGGCACCCCGCCCACCGTGGTCTTCGTCGGAAAGTTGACCACCACCGCCGCGGCCTGGGACGCCGGGTACGCCTGGCTGGCCGTGCTCGTCCTCGTCAACACCGTCGCCAGCCTCTTCTACTACCTGCGCTGGATCGCGCCCCTCTACACCCACCAGGAGACAGCGGGGCACCACCAGCAGGACGCCGGCACAGAAGGCCGGTGGTCGCGCAGCGCTGCGATCGGGACCGCAGCGCTGAGCCTTCTCCTCGGCATCGGAGCCGGAGCCCTCTGGGCCACCTTCTCCCTGTGACCCGGCTGCCTCGCACCGGCCGGTTCCGCTCGCGACCCGTCTCCCCCAGGTCTACCGTCGGGAGGTGGCCAGCTCCCGGCCGGCCCTGCACCAGATCCAGACGCCGGCACCGATGCCGGCCATGAGAGAAGGAGCAACACGATGACCCACCACGTGACCACGATGCTGCAGACCTACCCCAAGGACATCGGCTCGATCGACCAGGAGAAGCTCGCCGAGTGCATCGAGGCGTGCTTCGAGTGCGCCCAGACCTGCACCGCCTGCGCGGATGCGTGTCTGGCCGAGGACATGGTGGCCGACCTGGTCACCTGCATCCGCAAGAACCTGGACTGCGCCGACGTCTGCGCCGCGACCGGCAACGTCCTGTCCCGGCAGACCGGGAACAACGTCGAGACCACCCGGGCGGCGCTGGAGGCCTGCCGCACCGCGTGTCGGGCCTGCGCCGAGGAGTGCGAGCAGCACGCGCAGATGCACGAGCACTGCCGGGTGTGCGCAGAAACCTGCCGACGCTGCGAGACCGCGTGCGCCGAGCTCCTCGCCAGCCTCAGCTGAACCAGCAGGAGCTTCATACCTCCAGCGCCCGGACTTCCTCTCGGGACACCCCATCCCGCCCGGTACAAGGACCGGGCATCGTACAGAAGGAGAACGACGCGAAGACTGCGATACAGAACCGCCGACGCACCGGTTCCATCCTGACCGCCCTGGCTGTGGCCCTCGCCCCGGTGGCCGGTGTGGCGGTCGCAGCCGCCCCGGCCGCGGTCGCGGATGCCCCGGCGAGCTCGGAGCAGGCGGAACGGTTCGAGGTCGACTTCCTCACGGGCATGATCGACCATCACCACATGGCCGTCATGATGAGTCAGATGTGCCTGGAGAAGGCTGTCCATGACGAGCTGATCGCCACCTGCGAGGACATCATCGCCACGCAGACCGCGGAGATCGAGACCATGCAGGGCTGGCTCATGGACTGGTACGGCCTCGAGCACATGCCCGACATGACAGGGATGCAGTCGATGCAGCGGTTCCACGACCTCGACGGAGAAGAGTTCGAGATCGCGTTCATGCGCTCGATGATCCGACACCACTGGGGAGCGGTCCGGGAGGCAGAGACGTGCCTGGCCCGGGCCGAGCACGACGATCTCCTCGCCATGTGCGCGGAGATCAAGACCGTGCAGCTCTGCGAGATCGAGATGATGCAGAACTGGCTGCACGAGTGGTACGGCCTGCCCGGCGGCCGCCCTACCAGTACCGCCTAAGACAGGCCTCCTCGCACGCCGTGCCCGCCGACGTCGCTGGGCGGGCACAGCCCCAGGCGGGTCCGCGTAGGACAACCACGGGCGAACGACACCCGCACGCGACAGCTGGCTTCAGAAGCGTGGTTCGTGGTGGTGGTCATCCGCGTAGGCGACGAACACCTCCTTAGCATCACCACCGGTAAGCAGGAAGTTGTCGTCGAGCTCGGAGCTGAGCTGGTCGATCGCCAGTGCCAGCTGCCGCCCGCTGCGTCGAACCACCGCCTCGGAGGATGCCAGGGCCTCGTCGCGGCCTCAGGGCGTAGGGAAGCTGGCGTGCCAGCGCCAGGTCGGGGTCACGTTCCTGGAAGTAGAAGCCCTCGGTGTGCTGGGCGAAGTCGATCCCCACCGTGACCACCTCCGCCGCGAGGGTGTCCAGGACCCGGGTGAGGACGGCGGGGTCGGCGTCGTCCACGCTGCCTGCCCAGTCGCTGTCGGCCAGGCCCTTGAGCTCGAGAGCGAGCGCGCGGCGGCGGGACAGCGGCGGGTAGATTTGGGTGAACCACGTCAGGGCGGCGGTGAGCAGAGCGAAGCCGGTGAGGGCCTGCAGGGGCGAGGCGGTCCTGACCCACAGGTCGGTCGCCACCATGTCCCCGTAGCCCAGCGTGCTCAGCGTGACGGCCGACAGGTAGACAGCCTCCAGGGCGTCAGGGTAGTCCGAGGGGTCCACGCCGGAGGAGTACATGAACCCCTTGGGGACGTGCGGCAGGTAGATCAACGCCCACCCGAGCAGTTGCAGCAGCACCCACACCAGGATGACCGCGACCATCGCCAGGGGTCCCACGGTGGAGCCGAGGCGGTGCCCGGTCGCCTTCGAGACTTTCCACATCCCGGTCAGCACCATCCGGCTCAGACGTCCCTGGCCGGTGGGGTGCAGCAGGGTGTGGAACATGTCGTGCAGACCGACGCCGATCACCACGATCCCGGCGAGGGTCATCACGACCCCCATCACGATGTGCCTCTCAAGGAGTACCCCCGAACTCGGGGACGGGGCGCTGCTCGGCCTCCTGGTCGGTGGTGACCACGCCGTTGCTCTCGATGTCGTCGACGAGCCACTTCATCTCGGCGATCTCCTTGCGCTGGGCCTCGATGATCTCGTCGGCCAGCTCGCGCACGCGCACGTCGTCGATGTCGGCGCGCTCGCTGGTGAGGATGGCGATCGAGTGGTGCGGGATCATCCCGTTCATGTAGGCCTGGTCGTCGACCAGGGTCTGGGAGCGGGACAGCCACAGCGCGGTCAGGCCCAGGACGAGGGCGCCGGCGATGATTGCCAGGTTGACCCTGACGTTCTTGTACATCATCCCCCACATGAAGCCGAGCATGATGATGGCCATCGCCGAGCCCATGAGCAGGGCCATGTAGAGCCGTTCCTCGCTGAACGTCATGTGCGACCAGGTGAAGGCGTTGGTGTAGGTCAGCAGGAACATCGTCACCGTCGAGGTGGTGATCATGCCGGCGAAGATCAGGTACATCTTGCGCTCGTGCTTCTTGTGCTGCTCGTGGTCCTGCGCGGACCGGCCGTGCTGGTCGTGCTCGGTGTGCTGGCCCTGGTCGTGCTCGGACATCGGCGGTGCCTCCTCGGCTCGTGGGTACGTGCAGGGGTATGCGGTCAGGCTAGGTGCTTCTCAGGCGTCGGGCTCCTCGAGGCGTCGACGCCGGGCCCGGTAGTCCTCCTCGTCGATCTCACCGCGGGCGTAGCGCTCGTCGAGGATCCGGCGCGCCGCGGGCTGCCCGGCGGCCGCGGTCGGCTCGTCCGCCTCGTGCGCCGGCGGCTGGTCCACCGGCGCTGGCGGGCGTGAGCGGTCTGCGCCGGAGCGGACCAGCAGCGCCACCACGGCGACGGTGGCGATGATGACCAGGGGCCACAGGACCCACATCCAACCCATGCCTGCTCCCCAGCCGTTGCCCATCATCGTTCTCTCCTCTCCTTCGTGGTCGGTCGGTCCGGACGTCGCAGGGTCACTCGGCCTCGATCGTGCCCATCATGCCGAGGTCCTCGTGGTCGAGGATGTGGCAGTGGTAGACGGTCCGTCCGCCGAAGTCGGCGAACCGGACGCGCACGGTGACACTGCCGCCGGCCGGGACGTTGACCACGTCGAGCCACAGCACCTCCTCGGGAGCCTGCCCGTCGACGTCGAGCACCTGCATGGGCCAGACGTGCAGGTGGAAGGGATGGTCCATGGGGCCCACGTTGCCGATGGTCCACTCCTCGACCGTGCCCAGCCGCACCCGCTGGTCGACGCGGTCAGGGTCGAAGGACCGGCCGTCGATGGTGAGATCCATCATCCCGCCCGGTCCACGGCCGCCCCCGCCCATCATCCCGCCGCCCATGGACATCTCCATGGTCAGCTGCCGGCGCCGGTCGACCTGCGCGTCCCGCAGGTCGGCTAGCAGCCCGTCGGGACCGGGGGCCGCCCCCGCGCCGCCGTCGCCGGCCTCACCGGCCGAGGGCCCCCCGCCCCCGCGTACGTCGAGGCTGGCCAGGACCCGTTCGGAGTCCTCCGGGCCCACGGCGCCGCCCATCATCCCGCCCATCATCTGGCCGCGGTCCACGGGCACGGCGACCAGCTCGGTCCTGCCCTCGGCCAGGTCGACGAGCACGTCCATCCGGTTGCCCGGGGCCAGGACGATTTCCTCCAGGGCCACCGGCGTGGGGAGGCGGCCGACGTCACGGCCGACCACTCGCGCGGAGCTGCCCTCGCCGGACAACCGCAACGACACGAAGCGGGAGGAGCAGGCGTTGACCACCCGCCAACGCTCCCGATCGCCCCCCCGTGCCGTCAGGACCGGCTCCACCTGGCCGTCGAGCAGGAGCAGCTCACCCTCGCGGCCCATCATCCGCTCGGGCATCGAGGGGCCGACGACGGACCCGTCCTGGGAGAGGGTGATGTCGGAGACGACCAGCACCCGTTCGCGGTCGACGGCCGGCGGGTCGTCCTCCTCCACGACAATGGCGCCGTAGAGCCCGGCGAACAGCTGGTCGGCCACGCTGCCGTGGTGGTGGGGGTGGTACCAGTAGACCCCCGGCGGGTGGTCCTTCGGCAGCTGGTACTCGTACTGACGGCTCGCGCCGGGCTCGACCTCGACGAAGACGTTGTCGCCGTCGCCCTCGGGGGTCACGTGCAGCCCGTGCACGTGCAGGTTGGTCACGTGGTCCAGCTGGTTGTCCAGCTCGATCCGCAGCAGGTCCCCGGGGCGCAGCCGCAGGGTCGGACCCGGCACGCCGCCGTTGTAGCCCATCGTGGTGGCCGACCGCCCCGCCACCTCGTGCGTGTCGACGCGGGCCTGGAGCTGCACGTCCAGCGCCCGCCGCCGCTGGCCAGCACCTCCGGCTCCACCAGCTCACCCCCCGGATCGCCGGGCGCACCGGGCGTGGTCAGCTCACGCCACAGGCCCGTCCCACCTATCACGGTGGTGGCGAGACCCAGTCCACCCATGGTCAGCGCCGTGCGCCGGCTGACCGGTCTCATGACTCCTCCTCGCGCCCGGCCAGCACAGCCCGGCGATGCTCGTACTCCTGCGTGCTCAGCTCCCCGGCCGCGTAGCGCTCGTCCAGGATCCGCCGGGCGCTCGACCCATCAGCAGGTGCCGTGTCCTCGGTCCGGTCCCGGCGGGACGACCCGGAACGCCGGCCCCGGTCGGTCCGTGAACCAGGCCGCCGGCGAGGACCCGCGCCAGCGTGTAGGCCAGCAGCGCGATGCCACCGATGAGCAGGGCTGTGAATACCCAGGTCACGGCTCCATCCTCCTCTCACCACCGGCACGGCTGCATGCCGTCTCGGGGTTCACAACCCCTTGTGCAGCTGCTCCATGTGCTCGATCTCGGCCTCCTGGTCGGTCACGACCTGCTCGGCGAGCTCCTGCACGTCGGGGTGCTGCCCCTCGTCCAGGGCGGTCTGTGCCATCGTGACGGCGCCGCGGTGGTGCTCGATCATCAGCTCCAGGAACCGGGCGTCGAACGCCTCGCCGGACAGGCCCTCGAGCTCAGCCATCGCCTCCTCCTGGGTCATCCCGTCCATCTCCATACCGCTGGTGTCGCCGTGGCCCATCCCGGCCATGTCGTCCTCGGAGGCGGCCGGTTCACCCCACTGCTGCAGCCAGGACTGCATGAGCTCGATCTCCGGGCCCTGGGCCGCCTCGATCTGTGCGGCCAACTCCTGCACCTCGGGCGTGACCGCCTGCTCCTGGGCCAGCTGGGCCATCTCGATCGCGCCCTCGTGGTGGACGATCATCATCTGCGCGAACATCGTGTCCGCCTCGTTGTGCTCCTGGGCGGTCTGCTCACCGTCCGTCGTGGAGGCGGCGGTGGTGCCGCCGCCTGCGGGCTCGGTGGAGTCGCCGCAGCCGGCGAGGAACGCGGTCAGCGCCAGGGCGCCGGTCGCGAGGCGAAGGCGAGAGGTGTTCATCATCGGGGCCAGCTCCAGAGGTCGGGGGACGGTGCCCCCTGAGTAAACGTGACCATGCAGCGTCATTCCAGCCCGGAGGGGGTCCCTTCAGGAAACCTTCATCGAACCGACGTCGGACCTTCGTCACACGGGTCAAGGCGCTCACAGGCGCGAGGTGGCCTCGCGCAGCAGGTCGTCGGGGTCGAGCCACATCGAGGGGTAGTTCCCCTGCCACCGCTGCACGCCGTCGGCGTCGACGAGGACGAACCCGTGCCCGGGCAGCCCGGCGTGCATGCCCTTGCCGAGCGTGCCGTAGGCCTGCGAGACGGTCCCGTCGTCGAGCAGGTATGGCGTGCTCACGCCGAAGGTGTCGAGGTCGGCCTGGATCTGGGCGGCGGTGTTCATCACGATCGGCAGGACGACGATGCCGGCGTCGGCGAAGCCACGGTTCTTCTCGATCTCGGCCATCTGCTGGGTGCACGACCCGCACCCGGCGCCCTCGTTGAAGTAGAGGATGACCGGGCTGCCCCGGTAGTCGGCCAGGGACGCGCTCTGCCCGGTGGTCGTCGGCAGCGTGAACCCGGGCGCCGCGTCGCCGCTGACCTCGTTGGTCGTCGGCCGGGCCTGCCACAGGCCGAAGGTCACCACGGCCACGAGGACGAGCAGCCCGGCCAGCCCCAGGAGCCGTCGGCGCCGCTCGGTGTGCTCCTGACGTTGCTGCTCGAGCCGGATCCGGGCGACGTGCGCCTGACGCCGCGCTTGCTGGGTCTTGGTGCTCATGGTTGCTGCGCTCCTTGTCCTGGTGCGCCCGTGTGCTCGTGGCACGCGTGCGTGGGTGCATCGTCGGCGGTTCCGTCGGCGGTTCCGTCGGCGTCCGTGGTCGTCCTGCGTTTCCGGTCGCGCAGCGTGAACCACACGAACGACGCGGCGAGGGCGAGCAGGCCCAGCCCGAGCAGGGGTTCGGGCACGGGCGCGACCCGGCCGAGGACCTGCTCGGCGGTCCGGGTGACCCCGTCGCTCGCGAGGCGCTGGAACCAGGTGGCGTTGCCGGTCATGGTGGTCGACCCCGCCAGCGAGATGACGGCGACCCCCATGGCGACGAAGGCCAGTGCGACGGCCACGTTGACGGTGTTCGTGTGCAGCGTCCGTCCCGCAACGCTCCACCGCAGCGGCCTGGCCCGCCCCCAGCGGCGCTCCCCCAGCCCGGCTGCGTCCCAGGCCAGCGCCATGACGAAGAGCGGCAGCACCATGCCGAAGACGTACGCCATACCCAGCAGCGCTCCGCCGGCGGCGCTGCCGGACAGCGCCGAGAGGGTCATCACGCCGGCCAGGACCGGGGCGCAGCAGCTGGAGGCGATCCCCGAGAAGACGCCCAGGCTGAAGAACGTCGCCGAGTCCCCCCGGGCGGTGTCCGGGGCGCGCAGCACCGAGGGCATCGACCACATGCGCCCGGACAGGGCCAGCAGACCGAGCCCGATCATGAGCAGCCCGCCGGCCCAGTACAGCTGCACGTGGTACCTCGCGATCGCTCCGGCGATCAGGCTGACACCGAGGGTGATGGGCACCAGGACGAGGGCGAGCCCGGCGGCGAAGACGAAGGTGAGCGGCAGCAGGCGCCACCTGTTGTTCTTCACCGCCGCGGCCAGGTAGGCCGGGGCCAGGAAGACGATGCAGCACGGGGCGAAGAGCGCGACGGCACCGGCGAAGAAGGCCGCCAGGATACTGCCCGTGGCCAGCAGCTCGGTGCCCATCAGCGCACCTTGCCCGACCGCAGCGCAGCGTCCAGGCGGCGCCGGGAGAGGCGCCCGTGACCCAGCGGGCGGCCGTCGAGGAGCACCAGCGGGAACATGGCTGGTCGGTGCGTGGCGACCAGCGCGCGCCCCTCGTCAGACTCCACGGCCACCACCTCCAGGGACAGCTCGCCGCACCCTGCGCGACGGCTCAGCTCCTGGTGCGCGTCCTCGCACAGGTGGCACGCCGTGGTGGTGAGCAGGGTGGCTCGCGGCACGGGCTGGGCGTCCCTGGACCGACCGGTGGTGGCCCTGAGGTGTTTCAGCGTTAATGTCCGCATCGGGCGCTCGGATCAGACCACATCGGGGTCTTCTGGGTTTCGTTGATTCTTCCTCTGGTCTCGGTGGTAG
>NZ_MKJZ01000012.1:16477-33640 GCF_001942225.1 Serinicoccus sp. CUA-874
GGCTTCACCGAGCAGGCCGGCAGGGTCGACAATGTGAGGAGCGGTCATCGTGTGACTCCGTTCGAGGGTGCTGTGAGAGGTTCACTCGAAGGATCACGCGGTGGCCGCGTCCTCGCCTGACGCACACGCCGGAGACGACGACCTCGGCTACCGCGCTACACCACTATGGGGGACTCAACTCCAGCCGGCCGCCGACCGCAGCATCGCCCGCAGCGCCCCCGACCACGCAGAACCGGTCGAGACGCTGCTGGGACACTCCTCCTTCACCGGCACCACAATCGAGGACGAGCACGAGCACCCGCCCGTTCCGCCGGCCGCGCAGGTCGCCGCTCCACAGGCGGAGGCGCCGGCGCCACCTACCGAGCAGCCCGCGGACGACCCCCAGCCGCAGCAGGCCGCACCCGCTGCGCAGCCGGAGCCTGCCGCCGCACCGCAGCCGGAGCCTGCCGCCGCTCCCGCGCCGGTGCAGCAGGCCGCGCCGGCCCCCGTAGGTGGCTCGCTGTTCGACATCGCGGCGAGCTACGTCGGCTACCCCTACGTGCTCTACGGCACCCCGCCCCAAGCCTTCGACTGCTCCGCCTACACCTGGTGGGTGTTCAAGCAGGCCGGCATCGACATCCCCCGCACGGTCGCCGGGCAGAAGGCCGCCGTCACCCCCGTGTCCGACCCCCAGCCCGGCGACCTCGTCTTCTACAACGACTGGTACCACGTCGGCATCTACGCCGGCAACGGCATGACCTACGAAGCCCTCAACCCCAGCACCGACGTCCGCTACGGCCCCCTGCTGTCGAACAACGTCTGGTACGGCCGCCTCGGCTGACCGTACGCTCAGCCGCCGGGTGGTCTCGAGCCCTGCGCCGCTGGCGGTGCCTTCACCGTCAGCCGGTGCAGGGCTCCGCAGCACCGGCGCGGTTGCGGCCTCCGCGGTGCACCTGGGACGCCACGGCCTCTCGGGCCCACGGTGGGGCGCCACCGGTGGCGGGCACAAGACTGCTCCCCTACCGTGCAGACGCGGTAGGTGCTTGCCTGGCCCCGCCGTCACCAGCTCGACAGAAGCACCATTCACGCAGTCGGGAAAGAGGAGGAGCGACATCATGACTCACCACGTGACCTCGATGCTGAAAACCTACCCCAAGGACCTGGGTACGGTGGACAAGCAGAAGCTCGCGGAATGCATCGCGGCATGCTTCGAGTGCGCCCAGACCTGTACCGCCTGCGCAGACGCCTGCCTTGCCGAAGACATGGTGGCAGAGCTGATCACCTGCATCCGCAAGAACCTCGACTGCGCCGACGTCTGCGCCGCCACCGGCAACGTCCTGTCCCGCCAGACCGGTGCCAACGTCGAGACCACCCGAGCGGTGCTCGAGGCGTGCCGTGAGGCGTGCCGGGCCTGCGCCGAGGAGTGCGCGAAGCATGCGCAGATGCACGAACACTGCCAGGTGTGCGCCGACGCCTGCCGACGGTGCGAAACCGCGTGCGCCGACCTGCTCGCCGACCTCGCCTGACGTGAGCCCGGCCCCGGCCGGGGCGCCGGTTCCCGGCCGGCGCCACCCTCGCCGGGGGGCCTCCGGACCGCTCAGCCCGGTGAACCGTGGACGTGCTCGACGGCGACGCGGCGAACCCCCCACGAGCTCTCCCCAGCCTGCACCGGACCGTCGCAGCCCGGTGGCCAGGTGTCCAAGTTCAAGTGCTTCGAACCGTCGCCTGCCGCTGCTGCGCACCGCCCTGGCAGTTCCACGGGGACATCGGGCAGCCGTAGAGCGAAAGGAGCAGCGGGAGGGATAGGGCCGCGAACCCGCCGCCGAAAACGGCCTTCGCGGTGCCGGGCAAGGTCGATGTGCACCTTGACCCCTCGGCCCTGAGCGTGTCGAGCCCGCGAGCGGCGACGGCTGTCTGCACACCCCGCAGAGTGCCTCGGCGCCGCCTGTGACGGCAAAGCCCTCGAGCTGCAGGGAGCACCCGGCGCGCCTGGCGAGCCGAGGGGTAGATCTGGGTGAACCACGTCAGTGCCGACGTGAGCAGCGCGAACCCGGTCGATGCTCGAGCGGGAGGGGTTGCTCGGACCCAGGGTCAGCGGCGTCCATGTCCTCGGATCCGAAGGTCCTCAACGTCGTCGGGGCCAAGCAGAGAGGGCTGTTGAATCTGCCGGTGCCCGGGTCCGCCGCGGCGTTCAGGTCCGCGGCGGAACTGCCCACCGTCTGGGCAGGATCGACTGCACGGGCGACACGGCGAACCTCGAGGCGGTTCACCGTCCCCGCCCGTGGCGGGCCGTAGGACCTTCGTGGACCGCCCTCACCCGGCGGCTCCGACGCCTGCGCCGCGCGGAGTTCAGCGGCTGGGGTCGAAACGACGCAGCCGCAGGCTGTTGGTGACCACGAACACCGAGCTGAACGCCATCGCGGCGCCGGCGATGAGGGGGTTGAGCAGGCCGGCAGCGGCCAGCGGCAGGGCTGCGACGTTGTAGGCGAAGGCCCAGAACAGGTTGCCCTTGATGGTGCCCAGGGTGGCCCGGGCCAGGCGGATGGCGTCGGCGGCGGCGCGCAGGTCGCCGGTGACCAGGGTCAGGTCGGAGGCCTCGATGGCCACGTCGGTGCCCGTGCCCATCGCCAGTCCCAGGTCGGCCTGGGCCAGGGCGGCGGCGTCGTTGACGCCGTCGCCGACCATCGCCACGATCGCGCCCTGGTCCTGCAGGCGCTTGACCTCGGCGACCTTGCCGGCCGGTAGCACCTCGCGACCACGTCACCGGGCGCGATGCCGACCGCGTGCGCCACGGCCTGGGCCGCCCGGGTGTTGTCGCCGGTCAGCAGCACCGGTCGCAGCCCGAGCTGGCGCAGCTCGGTGATCGCCTGTGCCGACGTGTCCTTGATCGTGTCGGCCACGACCACGACCGCGCGGACCTGGCCGTCCCAGGCCACCCACACGGGGGTGCGTCCCTCGGCCTCGGCACGCTCAGCCGCCTCGAGCAGGTCCGCCGGCACGGTGAGCGCCCACTCGGCGGCCAGCCAGGAGCGGCGGCCCGCCAGGACGGCGCGACCCTCGACGACGCCGGAGACGCCGTTGCCGCCGTGGGCGGCGAAGTCGTGCACCGGGACCAGGTGCTGCCCGGTGGCCCGGGCGTGGTCGGCGACCGCCCTGCCGATGGGGTGCTCCGAGGCGTCCTCCAGGGAGCCTGCCAGGGCGAGGACCTCCTCGAGGGACTCGCCGTCAGCGGGGTGCACGCCGATGACGCCCATGCGCCCGGTGGTGACGGTGCCGGTCTTGTCCAACACTATGGTGTCGACCCGGCGGGTGGACTCCAGGATCTGGGGCCCTTGATGAGGATGCCGAGCTGGGCGCCGCGGCCGGTGCCGACGAGCAGCGCCGTGGGCGTCGCCAGCCCGAGCGCGCACGGGCAGGCGATGATCAGCACGGCGACGGCGGCGGTGAACGCCGCCGTCGCGGAGGCACCGGCCACCAACCAGGCGACGAGGGTGGCCAGGGACAGCCCGATCACGATCGGCACGAACACCGCGGAGATGCGATCGGCCAGGCGCTGCACCTCGGCCTTGCCGTTCTGGGCGTCCTCGACCAGGCGCGCCATCTGCGCCAGGAGGGTGTCGGAGCCGACGCGGGTGGCCCGCACGACCAGCCGACCCCCGACGTTGACGGTGGCTCCGGCGACACTGTCGTCGGGGCCGACCTCGACCGGGACCGACTCACCGGTGAGCATGGAGGCATCGACCGCCGAGGTGCCGCTGACCACGGTACCGTCCGTGGCGATCTTCTCCCCCGGCCGGACGACGAACCGGTCGTCGACCGCGAGCTGGGCGACCGGCACCCGGGACTCGACCGGCCCGTCGGGGCCGTCCCGGAGCACGGCCACGTCCTTGGCGCCCATGTCCAGCAGTGCGCGCAGCGCCGCGCCGGAGGTCCGCTTGGCGCGGGCCTCGAAGTACCGGCCTGCGATGATGAAGGTCGTGACCGCGGCGGCGACCTCGAGGTAGATGTGCGCCTCGCCGCCGGAGCGGCTGGGCAGCAGCTCGAACGGCATCCGCATCCCGGTCGTGCCGGCGTGCGTGAACAGCAGCGCCCACAGCGACCACAGGTAGGCCGCGGTCACCCCGACCGAGATCAGGGTGTCCATCGTGGCGGCGCCGTGGCGGGCGTTGGTCCAGGCCGCGCGGTGGAACGGCAGCGCGCCCCACACCACGACCGGGGAGGCCAGGGTCAGGGACACCCACTGCCAGTTGTCGAACTGCAGCGCCGGGACCATGGACATCAGCACCACCGGCACGGTCAGGACGCCCGAGACGAGGAGTCGCTGGCGCCAGGCGTCGGCCTCGCGGTCCCCGGCCCGCTGCGTGTCGTCCTGGTCGGACCCGGCAGGGGCCGGGGCCGGAAGGGCGGCGGTGTACCCGGCCGCCTCCACCGTGGCGAGAAGGTCGGCCGGTTCGACGTCTCCACCGAAGGTGACCTTGGCCTTCTCGGTGGCGTAGTTCACGGTCGCGGTGACGCCGGGCAGCTTGTTCAGCTTCTTCTCGATGCGGCTGGCGCACGACGCGCACGTCATTCCCCCGACCAGCAGCTCGAGGTCACGCGTCTGCTCGGCCGACGCCTCCACCTGGGTGGCCACTCCTGTCCCTTCCTGCCCGTTCGCCGCAGCGGTGCTCAGCTGCTGGCGAGCTGGTAGTCGCCGGCCTCGTCGAGGGCTGCGGTGACGTCGGCCTCAGCCAGCGGAGCGTCGCTGGCGACCCTGACCGTGGACGTGCCGCCGGCGACCAGGTCGACGGTGACGTCGGTGACACCGGGCAGGCCCTGCAGCTCGGTGCTCACGGCGCTGGCGCAGTGACCACAGGTCATACCGGTGACGGCGAAGGTCTGGGTGTTCATCGTGTCCTCCTGGACGGTGGTGGTGGCCCGGCTGGTCTCGGGTGCTGCGCAGCAGGCGCAGCCGCCGGCCTGAGCCATCGGCAGCTGGGTACTGGGGGTGCTTGCGGTGTCCATGTGGTTCTTCTCTCGGTCGTTGCGGGTTGGGTCTGATCAGGAGCGGATGAGCCGGGCGACGGCCGCGGAGGCCTCGGTCACCTTCTGGTCCAGCTGTGCCGGGTCGTTGCTCGCGTGCGCGAGGCAGTGGCGCAGGTGGTCCTCGAGCAAGCCGAGGGCCACCGCCTCGAGCGCTTTCGTGGCCGCGGAGACCTGGGTGAGGATGTCGATGCAGTACGCGTCGGCGTCCACCATCCGCTGCAGCCCGCGGACCTGACCCTCGATCCGGCGCAGCCGGTTGAGCTGGGCGTCCTTGTTGTTCACGTACCCGGGACCTGCCGGGCCCGCGGTCGTCTCCTCGAGCGCCATGGTGGGCACCTCCTTCCGCTACGGGACAACTATACCGCCCGGGGGTTCACTCCGGGACACAACCGCGAGCTTCCGCACAGGACACAGGCCGCGACGCAGGACGCCAGTCCGCGGGCGAGCGGTGGCAGCTCGTCGACAGGGCTGCGCGCCCACCGGTCGCCGTGCACGCACCCCTGTCAGCGGTAGGCGTGTCAGTGCGTGCGCCGTCCGGTCTCCGTGCCTGGACGCGCGCCGGCTGGCGTCGCCTGGTCCAGCGGGTACGCGTCGTCGGCGTGGTCCTGCGGACCGTGCCCCGCGTGACCGCCGTGGCCGCCGTGGCCGCCGACCATCATCAGCACCATCATCAGCGGGCAGGACAGCACGGCGGCGAGGAGCAGGGCCTCCCCCGGTGCCCTGCCGAGCAGCAGCAGGACGACGAACACTCCTGCGACGAGCAGGGCCATTCCCTTGAGGTGACCGGCACCGCTGTGGTTCATCATGGTTCCTTCTTTCCGCAACCCTGCGCGTTCGCGCTCAGGTGTGCTCGCTGCTACAGCGCATTCTCTTGACACCTTCAGGGTCCCTCTCGAACCCGAGGACGAGGCGGCTCTTCTGTGGTGATCTGATGAAGATCAGGCCCCGCTCCTCGCCCGTCTGTAGGCTGGGCCTCTCCTCGATCAGAGGTGCGACCAGAAGGACGTCCGTGGAGGTGACCGGTGGGTTCGCGACGGGACCGGTACCGAGAGATCGTGGAGACCCTGTCGGTCCACGGGTTCGGGTTCACCATCGGGGCCATGGGGCTGCAGGGGCGTTTTCCTTTCCGCCGAGGCCTTCCCGGGCACCAGCAGGGGCGCACGTACACCCAGCCGGAACACCTGCGGCTGGCTCTGGAGCAGCTCGGTCCCACGTTCGTCAAGCTCGGCCAGCTCCTGTCGACCCGCTCCGACCTGCTGCCCTCCGAGTACACCGTGGAGCTGGCCAAGCTGCAGGACGACACGGCGGCCGTGCCGGCCAACGTGATCCTGGAGGCGCTCACCGAGGAGGTGGGCGACCCGGGGGTGTTCGACCGCTTCGACCACGAGCCGCTGGCCAGCGCGTCGATCGGGCAGGCGCACGCCGCGAGCCTCGCCGGCAGGGAGGTGGTGGTCAAGGTCCGCCGGCCGGGGGCGGTGGAGACGGTTCGAGCCGACCTGGAGATCCTGCAGAACCTCGCGGTCACCGCGGCCCGCCACTCAGAGGTGGCCCGCGGCTACGACGTGGTCGGCATCGCGCACGACTTCTCCACGACGCTGCTCGCCGAGCTGGACTACCTCGCCGAGGCCCACAACGCCGAGCGGTTCGCCACCAGCTTCGCCGACGACCCCCGCGTGCAGTTCCCGGCGGTGCTCTGGGAGACGACGACCTCCCGGGTCCTGACCCTGCAACGCGTCCAGGGCCTGAAGATCGACGACGTGGCGGCCCTCGACGCGGCCGGCATCGACCGCCGGGAACTTGCGGCGCGGGCCACCGGGGTGCTGTGCCAGATGGTCTTCGAGGACGGCTTCTTCCACGCCGACCCGCACCCGGGCAACTTCTTCGTCGCACCCGACGGCAGTCTGGCGGTGATCGACTTCGGCATGGTGGGCGAGCTCGACGACGCCCTGCGAGAGCACCTGATCGCCCTGCTCGTTCCCCTCCTGCGGGGGGACCTGGACCGGACCACCGGGGCGATGCTCGACCTGGTCGGCAACCCGCCCGGTGTCGACCGGGAAGCCCTGCGCGCCGGGCTGCAGCCCCTGGTCGAGCGGTTCGGCGGGGTGCCGTTGGCCGACCTGGCGCTGACCGGGCTGATCACTGACGTCCTGGCGCTGGTGCGGCGCCACCAGCTGCGCCTGCCCACCGACCTGGCGCTGCTGTTCAAGATGCTGCTGATGGCCGAAGGGCTGGGGCAGCGCCTCGATCCGGAGTTCCAGCTCAGCAGCGTGGTGGCCCCGTATGCCGAACGCCTCGCCCTGCGACGCCACTCCCCCGACGCCATGGTGGACCGCATCCTTCACGTGGCACGCGACCTGCTGGACGCCGGGGCTCAGGCGCCGGGAAGCGTCCGCGGTCTGGCCGAGGTGCTGGAACGCGGCGGGTTCGACGTCTCCCTGCGCAGCACCGACCTGCACCAGATCGTCCGGGAGGCCGACCGCATCGGCGACCGGGTGATCGCAGGCCTGGTCGCCGCGGCCTTGATCGACGGGGTCGGGCACATCGTGGCCGCCAGCACCGGACGGGGAAAGTCGCTGCAGGCACCGCTGGTGGTCGCCGGCGCGGGCGCACTCGGCGTGCTGGGCACCTACCTGGCCAGGAGCTCCCGGCACGCCCGCACCGTGCGCACGCAGCGGGCCCAGGCACCCGCCTCGCAGCGGGCGCCTCGACGGCCACCGTCCCGGTCGTGACCGGGACCCGCGTCACCCTGACCCGGTCCTCGGCGCGGGCGTACGTGGGTGGGCGGGCCAGGAACGGGTCTGCCCGCTGGGGACCACCACGGGTGCGCCCGCGACGTGCAGGTGCGCCTGTGCCCGCCCCGCGCAGGGATCGGCGTCGACGGACAGGGTGTCCCGGTCCACGGTCACGTGGAGGCGTTGGCCTCGGTGCTGGAGCCGGAAGCGTGCGGCGCCCAGTCCGTGCGGCAGTCGCGGGTCGAGGATGACCCGGTCACCCTCGGTGCGGTATCCGGCGAAGGCCCGGGTGATGATGTCGATGGTGCCCGCCATGGCGCCCAGGTGGATGCCTTCCTGCGTGGTCCCGCCCTGGGTGTCGTCCAGGTCCGCGGCCAGGGCCTCCCGGAACGTGGCCCACCCGCGTCCGGGGTCCATCCGTGCCAGCACGCTGGCGTGCACCACCCGGCTGAGGGTGGAGCCGTGCGCGGTGCGGGCCAGGTAGTACTCGACCGTGCGGGCCAGCTGCTCGTGGCTCGTGGGGTAGCCCAGCCGCTCCAGGGTCGAGAGCAGGCCCTCGGGTCCCAGCAGGTAGACCAGCATCAGCACGTCGGCCTGCTTGGCGAGCTTGTGTATCGCCCCGGGTTTAGTGGAGACTCCCGTGTGTGGCGGGCTCGGGTGAGCCAGCCTGGTGGGCAGCGTAGTGGTTGGTCTCGTACTCGGTGGGTGGGACGTGTCCGAGCTCGCCGTGCAGGCGCCGGTTGTTGTACCAGTCGACCCACTCGGCGACCGCGATCTGGACGTCGTTCACGCCCTTCCAGGGGCCGCGGTTGCGGATCAGCTCGGCCTTGAAGAGCGAGTTCAGCGCCTCGGCGGCTGCATTGATGCTCCTATAGATCGTCAAGTCGATCAGGCGACCATCTCGAGTTCCTCGTCTCGGTTGTGGGCGGTGGTATCGGGTGCTGGGAGGAGGCGGAAGAGTTCGCGTGCGAGGTAGCGCTTGAGGCAGCGGATGATCTCTCGTTTGGACAGGCCTTCGGCGGTGCGACGGGCTACGTAGTCGATGGTTGGTTGGTGCCATCGCATGCGGACGATGATGACTCGGTAGAGCGCGGCGTTGGCCTGGCGGTTCCCGCCCCTGTAGAGGCGGTGTCTGTTGTTGGTCTTGCCGGACCCGGCGGGAATCGGGCACGCGCCGCACATCTTGGCGAACGCGGCCTCGGACTTGATCCGGTCCGTGTTGTCGCCGGCCGTGATCAGCATCTGGGCGGCGGTGTCGTAGCCGACACCGACGGCCTCGACGAGGCGCGGCGCGGCGGCTGCGGTGAGGGCCTTCAGCGAGGCGGCATGGGCCTTGACCTCCTCGTGCAGGCTCAGCCACCGCCTCGCCATCGAGGACAGCACGTGCCGCATCGCCGCGTCGGGGTCGGTGGGTAGGACGACTGCTGGTGCGCCGCGCCGCACCGGCGGTAGCGGGGTCGGGCCCTCCAAGGCGGCGCAGGCGAGGACAAGCTGGTGATCGGTCAGCTTCTCCAACTCGGTCCGCAACGCCTCGCTCCCGGTCGCCAGAGTCGCCTTGAGCGTGATCATCGCGGTCGTGCGCGCCTGAACGGCGCCGTCGTAGGCAATCTTGACCAACCTGATCGTCTCGACCTCGCCGTCAGCGGTCTTCGGTGTGGACAGGCCGTGCCCGGCCAGGAGTCGGCGTGCGGCGTGCTCGGCGTCGAGGGTCGAGGCGCCGTTCCACGGCTCGCGCCGGGCGGGCGATTTCGTGGACCTCGTGGCCCTGGCGGCGTAGGTAGCGGGCCAGGCCGACACCGTAGGACCCGGTGCCCTCGACACCGAATGCGACCAGGCGACCCTCAGGGCCGATGAAGGCAACGCAGAAGGCGACAAGCTCCTCGAAGCCGGCAAGGGTGGCGGGCACGACGAGGTCGCCGAGTCGGCCGCCCAGGCCGTCGATCGCGACGGCGACGTGGTTGTCCTTGTGTGTGTCGACGCCGACGATGACATCGTCGCGGCGAAGTTGCATGCTGGGCATCGGGCTATGGGTTCCTCTCTCGCATTCTCCGGGCGCGGTGTCCATGGCTCAGCTGGCCGGAGTGGGCGGACAGGACTGCGATGAGACCCTGGTCGAGTCAGGCTCCTATCAGGTCACTGCCCACCCGGCCAGCAGCCAGGTGCACGCCACCACCCAGGGCCGACACGTCAACGCGAGGGCACCCAGCGGGGCCGGTCGTAACAAGGGTCAGACCCCAGGCGGTGGCGCAGACACGATCCTCGCAGTCGTAGCTGTCGCCCTTGGAGCCGACCGAGGCCACCGCGCCCGCCTCGGCCAACCGCTCGGTGTACCGCACGGCCCGGTACTGCGCGCCGCGGTCGCTGTGGTGCACGAGCGAGGACAGGTCGGCACCTGCTCGGGCGCGCGCCCACAGCGCCATGTCCAGGGCGTCCAGGGCCAGGCGGGTGTGCAGGCTGGTGGCGACCTGCCAGCCGACGATGTAGCGCGAGTACATGTCCATGACGAACGAGGCGTACACCCACCCCGAATGCGTCTTGATATAGGTAATATCCGCGACCCACAACTCGTTCGGGCACGATGCCACGAATTGTCTATTGACGAAATCCTCGGGGATGTCGTCCTTGTCTCCCGGCCGGGTCGTGCGCGGCGTCTTCTCCTTGCTCACTCCGCGCAGCCCGTTGACGCGCATCAACCGCTCCACGGTGCACCGCGCGACATCCGTGTGGCCCTCGCGCTTGAGCGCGTGCCAGACCTTCCTGGCCCCGTAGACGCCGTAGTTGGTCGCGTGGACCCTGGCGATGACCGTGATCAGCGCCAGGTCGCGCAGCGCCCGAGCCGAGGCGGGACGCTTCTTGGTCGCGTAGTAGGTGGACGGGGCGATCTGCGCGTCGGTGTCCTGCAACGCCCGACAGATCGGCTCGACCCCGTGCTCACCCTTGTGCTCGTCGATGAAGTCGACGATCACTTCTTGGGGCGGTCGAGCTCCGCCGCGAAGAAAGCCGAAGCCTGCCGCAGAATCGTGTTTGCTCTGCGCAGCTCGGCATTCTCTTTCTCCAGCTGCAGAATGCGCGCGCCGTCATCGGTGGTGGTGCCCGGCCGCAGCCCGCCGTCGACCTCAGCACGGCGGACCCAGCCGCGCAGCGCTTCGGGGTGGACGTCCAGCTGGCCGGCGATCCGCGCGATCGCGCCGCGCGAACGAGCCGGATCCTGCCGCGCCTCCATCGCCATCCTCGTGGCCCGCTCCTGCAGCTCCGGGCTGTACTTGCGTGGTGCTCCCATGACTCTCATCCTTCCGTGTGATGAGAGCCTCCATCAGACCCGGGGCGATACAGAAGTGGTTGTGGGTCTGGGTGTGGGCCGCCCTGGCGGCCATGGTGACCACGTCCAGCTCCGGGCGGACGGTACGGGCGTCGGGGCCCTGGTGGGAGGGGATGGAGCCCTCGGGGACCACGGTGTTCATGATCCCGCGCTGGTGGGACTGGCCCGGGTCGGTGGCCCGCCTGATCAGCACCCCACGCGCACGGGCGAGCAGGCCCGCATCCTGCAGCGCGCCGAGCACGCGCACGATGCTGGTGGTGTTGCAGGAGACCACCCGGGTGGTGTCCCGGCCGAGCGCGGTGGCGTAGTTGGCCTGGGCGACGAAGGAGTGCCCGGTGGTGGCGTGGGACTCCCCACCTTGGAACACGGCCTTGACCCCGGCAGAGCGGTAGACCTCCAGGTTGGTGGCGGCGACCTTCTTGGGGGTGGTGTCCACCACGACATCGGCCTGGGCCAGCAGCTCATCCAGGGTGCCGGCCACCGGCACCCCGGCACCGCGCATCCCGGCGCGTGTCTCCTGGGTCGCCGCGAACACCGCGATTCCCAGGCCGGCGGCGCTGCGCACGTGCCAGTCGGTGGCGATGTCGGCGACACCGACCAGGTCCATGTCCGGCATGTCCCGCACCGCGTCCGCGACCCGCTTCCCGATCACGCCGTAACCGTTGACGGCAACCTGGACCTTCATCCGTGTCTCCATCCTTCTCTCCTCGGTCTTCGAACTCGGTCGCACCTGTGACGCCCCCGCCCCGTCGCGAGCGGCAGGGCTGCTGCGACCCAGGCGCGGCACGACCGCCCGGGTGGCCGCGACCTCAGGCCCGCGAACCGTCAGGCATACGCCGCGTCGGGGACAATGCCCGCGACAGGACGTCGGCGGTCAGTGCCGGCTGACCGTTCTCAGTGCCAGTTCCCGGTGAGGAGCCGGAGCCGGCCCGTCCGCCTCTGGACCGGCCCAGGACGAACCCTTCCAGCTCCACCGCGACACGGACGGTCTCGACCTGCGGTTCCCTGGCCGCGGTGATGACCAGCCGGGACCCGCCGTCGCGGACAAGCTCCACCGCCGCTGACCGCACGCCCGGCAGGGAACGCACGGCGTCCAGGACCACGGCCAGGCAGGCACCGCAGGTCAGCCCCCAGACCCGGTAGGTCCGTGTCACCGCCATCGTCCACCTCCGCCTCCGCCAGTGGGTACCAGTTGTCTGCCACCAAACCACAGAATGGTTGGGGGGTACATCGGCGCGACGGTGGAGATTCGGTGGAGCCCTTGATCACGGCATCGCGGTACACCCGCCGACCAGGGTGAACCACGACCTTCTTTGATCCGCCACCTCCTCCGGTGCGTCTTCATGAAACCTTGACCGAAACACCCCGTCCACCTCCGGGTAAGCCCGTGATGATGGCGTCAAAGGCTTGATGCCCCCCCTTGTATACGGGCGGCTGGCAACTTCGTTTTTCCACGACGGGAGAAGACACGATGCGTCCGGTGCTGTTCACCATCCTCGGTTTCGACGTGCAGACCTACGGCCTCAGCAAGGCGGCGGCTGCGCTGGTCGCGGCGTGGTTGCTCGCCCGGGCCTTCGAGCGACGAGGGCTGAGCAAGGACTCCGCACATGCCCTGGTCCTGTGGTCCACCGTCTGGGGCTTCGTCGGCGCGAAGATCTACTACCTCCTCGAGCAGGCCCCGTCGATCACCCTCCACGACCTGGGCGGCATGGGCTTCACATGGTACGGCGGGCTCCTCGGCGGCACCGCAGCGGCCCTGGTCATCATCCGACGCCACCAGCTGCCCGGCGGCATCGTCGCCGGGGCCGTCGCGGTCCCTCTCACCGTCGCCTACGCCATCGGGCGCCTGGGCTGTTTCCTCTCGGGGGACGGGACCTACGGCCGCCCTACCGACCTGCCCTGGGGCATGGCATTCCCCGACGGCGTCGTCCCCACCGACGTCCCGGTACACCCGGCCCCCCTCTACGAGGCCGCCGCCGCCGTCCTCATGGTCGCGGTCCTGCTCCCCATCGGGCGCCGGTGGGCCCCGACCAGGGTGTTCGGCGCCTACCTCGTCCTGTCCGGCCTGGCACGCCTGGCTGTGGAGTTCGTCCGCGTCAACGACCCGGTCCTGGCAGGTCTGACCCAGCCCCAGCTCTGGGCACTGGGCAGCATCGCCGTCGGCGGCGCCTGATAGCTCGTGGCCGGCGACTGCAGCCGCCGTCGCCCGGTGGACACCCGACCCATGAGACGGTCCCCCTGGCCACGTGAGGCTCCGCGCGGGTGACCGGAGTGCCCGACGATACTGACGCGTACGGGGACAATGAGCCGCGACACCGGCCGGAGCAGTCCTCGTGCTCCACTCGCCCTGGGTCGTATCGTGCTGCGACGGCGCCGCCTCTACGCAGGATGAAGAGGTTGTAGCCGCGTGGCGCGCCCGGACGGGGCGTGGCCCGGAACAGTCGGACTCCGCGTGACCGGTCACGTCAGACCGGCGCCGGCGCGGGTGCCATCCCGGTTCCAGCCCACGGCCAGCAGCGTGAGGACGAGCGGGCGGCCGATTAACGGTAAGGACCGCCCTGGGTGGTCACCGCGCCCGGGTTGCGCGTGGGCGTCGTGGCCTGACTGTCCTGAGCCCAGCGAGAGCCACGATCACGGCGGCCACAGGGACCACCCACGGTCCGGTGCTCAGCGACAGGGTGGGTGCGGTGCGCCGCGGCAGACCGGCGAGCATTGTCGCCCGGGTGTAGGGGGCCGTCCGGTCGGCGACAGTTCCGTCCGGGGCGATCAGCGCAGAGACACCCACGTTGCTGACGTGGGCTACGGACCGCCCGTACTCCACGGCTCGCACCCGCGAGATGGCAAGGTGTTGCACGGACTGGTCGCCCCGTCCGAACCATGCGTTGCTCGTGGGCACGACGAGCAGCTCGGCGCCGCCGCTGACCAGGTCCCGGACCGCCCGGTCGACGGCGACCTCAAAGCAGACTGCGAGTCCGAGCGCTACCGGCCCGTCCTCTTGTGCGGGGACGGGGACGGGCATGACGCCCGGACGCTCGCCGGGGACGAGGTCCTCGATCCGGTCAACCCATGGGCTCAGGTGGCGCACCAGCGGGCGCAGGGGCATCACCTCGCCGAACGGCGCCAGGTAAACCTTGCGGTAGGTCTGGTCCAGTCCCTGGTCGGGCAGGTAGCTGAAGACCATGTTCGCTGCGGCGCCCGTCCCTCCCCTGCGGGAGAGCCCGCCGAGCACGACCGGTGCGTCCACCGCGTCCGTGGCCGCCCGGATGCGCGCTTCCGCCACGGGTCCGACCTCGGGGTCGAGGGGATCCAGGTCGGTGGCGCCCTCGGGCCACAGCACCAGGTCGGGAGCGGGAACGGCACCTGACCGGACCCGAGCGGCCAGGTCCTCCGTGCGCCCGGTATACCGGGCCAGCATGGTCCCCGGGTCCGCAGACAGGGTCCGGTCGTACCCCTCCGGGATGTCGCCCTGCACCGCCGCCACGGTCAGCGTCTCTCCCGAGACGGGGCGTGGCACAGCAGCCGGTACCAGTATCAGCACGACTGACCCGCCCAGCCCAGCCAGCGCCCTCGGCCATCCGCGGTCCTCGCGGGCTCGGGTCTGCTGCACGCTCAGGGCCAGCAGACCGCCGACCAGCGCGACGAGGAACCCCAGCCCCGTGACGGCCACGACGCTGGCGGCGCCCAGCATCGGTGAGTCCGCCTGGCTGAACCCCAACCTGGCCCAAGGGAAACCGCCGAAGGGGGTGACCGAGCGGGCCCACTCCATCAGCACCCATGCGGCGGCGCCCACGACCGGCCGGACCGCACCCGCACGTTGCACCACGGACAGGAGCGCCCCCAGCGCGGCGGGGTAGAGCGCGGACAGCAGGCTCATCGCCAGCCATGCCGGGGCACCGGCGTAGGTGCTGGCCCAGGTGAACATCGGTGCGAACCAGGTCAGCCCCAGCAGCAGTCCCGCCGCTGCGCCTACCCACGGTCGGGCGCCGGCAGTCGCCAGGGCCAGGGCAGCACAGCCGACAGGCGCCAGCCACCAGACGTCATACCCGGGGAACGCCAGCCAAAGCGCGACACCTCCCAGCAGGCCCAGCAGCAACCGAGCCACCCACGCTGCGCCCGGAAAACACCATGCGCGTCGACCCGCCGTGCCCGGCGCCGTTCCCGTGCTGCGCCACTGCTCGGCTCGGCGCTGAGCACCCGGCCGCCCGGTGCAGTGCCCGTTCGCGCTCCCAGGACTTCGCCCGGAACCGACGGCCTTGCGGTCGTCATGCCACGCCCCCGTAGACCCTATGGTGAGCAGCGTCGCGTGCAGCCCAACGTGCCGCAGGCATCACCGATTGACTGACTGGTCAGGGTGCGCCCGCACATGGGCCCGTGCCACGGCTGGTGGGTCGATGGTCGACGGCTGTCGGTGGGCGCTCCACAGAAGGTAGCCGCCCACGATCACCATGGGGGCCGAGAGCACCTGGCCCATGGTGATCCATTCCAGGGCGAGGTAACCAAGGTGGGCGTCGGGCACGCGGAGGAACTCCACGAGGACGCGGATCACTCCGTAGAGCAGCAGGAACAGACCGGAGACAGCACGGACCGGGGGCTTGCGACGTGTGTACCACCACAGGACGCCGAACAGGAGCAATCCTTCGAGAAGGGCCTCGTACAGCATGGTGGGGTGGCGGGGCTCGTCCCCGGCGCCGGGAAAGACCATGCCCCAGGGGACGGCGGTCTCCTTTCCCCACAGCTCTGCGTTGATGAAGTTTCCGATCCGGCCGAGGAAGAGGCCCGGCGGGACCAGTGGTGCCACGAAGTCGCTGACAGCGAAGAAACTGCGCCGGGCACGGCGTGCGTAGACCCACAGCGCCACCAGCACTCCCAGCAGACCACCGTGGAAGGACATACCTCCTTCATAGATGCGCAGGACACTGACCGGGTCGGCCACCGCGTTCTCGAACCCGTAGAACAAGGTGTACCCGACACGGCCGCCCACGACGACACCCACGACGCTGTGGAGGATCAGGTCACTGACCTGGTCAGTGCTCCACCCTGAGCCCGGTCGTTTGGCCAGGACGGTCCCCAGGACCCAGGCGAGCAGAAACCCGACGGCGTACATGACGCCGTACCAGTACACCGTGAGGGGACCGACGTCGAACGACGACGGCAGGTCCGGGTAGGGGACCTCAGTCAGCAGTCTCACAAGGGCTGTCCCGCAGCGACGCGCAGAGCATCGACGCCCGCCGGGTGACAGCGGTCCCCCGGACTGCCCAGCGGTCGTGATGAGCCTGCCGCCTCATCTCCGGCCGTCGGAGCTGCCCGGTGCGACGATGCGACATCCATGAAGAAGCCGGCCCCCTCGACGGCCCGTCTGACGGTCTCGGTGTCAAGAGCATGCCGAGCTGCGACCCTCAGGCGGGCACGGCCACCCCCGACCAGGTTCACGGCGACCGCCTGCACGCCGCTCAGGGCGCGCACGCTGTCCAGAATCCCGGCCAGGCACTCACCGCAGGTCAGACCGAGCACCCGGTACGTCTGCGTGGTCATGCTCCACCTCCATACCACCCAAGGCATCTGTCCCACCCCAGAGAACCAGGCGGACATGGGTAAGGCCTTCCCGAACGGTGGAGTTTTGATGAAGACCCTCGCACAGCGGGTCGACCTATGCCGTCGCGGCTCAGCGAAGGGAGCGGCAATGCCGATGAGGATCTCCGCGTAGACGGCAGCAGCGGCCAGGTGGCCCAAGGGCTCATCCTTGTGCACCATTTCGGTGAGCTGCGCGATGGTTTTCCTGGCCGGATGCCCTTTCTGTAGAACTCCAGGAAGGGCCTCGACACCCCACGGGTCAGGCGTTTCCAGGCGATGCCTCGCCCTGGAACGGCCAGCGCGGTCCCGCCGGTCCGTGTGGCCACTCCGGCGGGGCCGGTCAGCACGGTCTTCAGCCCCGGCGCCCTCGCCGATGTTGCACTCTCGGTGGTTGGTGCCTGGCGCTGGTCCTGACAGTGGTCTCGGCCCAACCCTGTAGACCCCTGCGATCGTGCGGGCGCGGCCAGGGCCAGCACGCGACGTTGGCTAAACGCCCAGGTCGACAGATGCTCGACCGTCAGGCAGGATCTAGGGCGC
>NZ_MKJZ01000013.1:0-27867 GCF_001942225.1 Serinicoccus sp. CUA-874
TCCTTCGAGTAGGCGTGTGGTCAGAGACCGCCATCATCGAAGGAGCCCCGCTCCGTCCCCGGATTGGGGCCACAGGGTGGGGAATTTCAGTGAGCAGAACTGGGGAGAATCACCTGAGCGCCGTCAGGAGTCGGTGCGTCGCTGGGTGACCCAGGCCGAGGTCGACGCCGGGGACCGCCCTGGAGTCACCAGCGCCGAGAACGAGGAGATCAAGCGGCTCAAGGCCGAGAACCGGCGGTTGCGCGAGGACGTGGCGATCCTGAAGGCGGCCACGAGTTTCTTCGTGGGGGAACTCGACCCCCGCAACCGCTGATCATGGGCTTCATCGACACCATGAGGGCCCAGGGCTACGCGGTCGAGTCGATCTGCCGGGTGCTGCGCGAGCAGGGCTGCCAGATCGCCGCGCGGACCTACCGCAGCTGGAAGTGCGCCACCCGGGCCGTGGCCGCGCGCACCGTCACCGACGCCCAGGTCGTGGACGCCGTGCGGGACATCGCCTGGACGACCGACCAGCACGGCCGGCGCCGGCTCACGCCCGAGGGGCTGTACGGGCGGAGGAAGATGACCGCCTACGTGCGCCGCACCAGCCTGCCTAACGCCTCCGCCGGGGCGGTAGACCGCGCCATGACCATCCTGGGCCTGTCCGGGGTGCGGCGGGACAAAGGTGTGCGGACCACGATCCCGGCCAAGGACGGCACCCGTGCCGGTGACCTGCTGAACAGGGACTTCACCGCCGCCGCCCCGAACCACGTGTGGGTGACCGACTTCACCTACGTCAGGACGTGGGCGGGCTTCGTCTATGTCGCGTTCATCCTGGACGTGTTCTCCCAGCGGATCGTGGCCTGGCACGCCGCGACGAGCAAGGTCACCGACCTGGTCATGATCCCGCTGCGGATGGCGCTGTGGGAGCGTGACCGCCAGGGACGCCCTGCGGTCGCCGGTGAGCTGATCCACCATTCGGACGCCGGGTCGCAATATACGAGCCTGCGGCTGACCGAGCACCTGGCCCTTGAGGGCATCCGGCCCTCCATCGGGTCAGTGGGTGATGCGTACGACAACGGGCTCATGGAGACGATCAACGGCCTGTACAAGGCCGAGTGCGTCCGCACCACCGTCTTCCATGACGGGCCCTACAAGACGATCGCCGATGTGGAGTACGCGACCGCCGGCTGGGTCGACTGGTACAACAACCGCCGGCTCCACTCGACCCTGGGCAACGTCCCACCGGCCGAGTACGAGCAGGACCATTACGCTGCACTCAACCCTGAGCCGCAGCCCACATGAGAGCGGCAGAGAACCTGGGGCGCTTCAATATGCCGGTGCGGATCACCCGCCCGCGACGTACGGTGCGTGATGGCCACGACGTGCATCTGCTCGACGGAGACGACCTCCTGAGCACCCAACGGGCCAACACGAGTCACGGAGTGCTGAGCGAGCCAACGCCGAATCTCCGCCAGAGCGTCCTGCTGGGCGGCGTCGAGGGCGTCGGAAACCTCCGGGTGCAGCGCGGCGGCGATCGACAGTGACTTGGGGGTGTTGATGACCATCTCCATGAACCGGGGCGATCCTCGCCTGCCCACCCCTGCCTGGCGTGGCTTGCCCATCTGCTCGCCTGTGAGCGGGTTCTGCCAGTCCACCCACCCCACATACGCTTCGGGGTCAAGACTCAGCTCAGCAGTCACCGCACCCGACCCGTCGAGCGCCGTGAACTGCGCCATGGTCGTTTCCGCGCCGAGGTAGTAGTCGTCAGCACGGGAGCGGTCTGCCTCGACATAGCGGCGCGCGTCAGCCCCAGTTTTCCGGAACGGGATCACGCCGCCATGCATCCCGACCACCGTCCTTCCGCCGGCTCGCTGATCATCTAGCGTAACAGCAACTACCGCAGTTAGATTACGTTCATTCCCTGAAAATGGGGCGAGAAGATGCGGGAGAACTCGGGATGCTCTCAGGCGTGGGACTCAGATGCTCGTGAGGCGATCGAGGTAGGTATCGAGGGCAGTGGTGGTGCGCTCTGCGGTGAATGAGGTGGGATCGCTGATGGCATTGAAGGCGAGTCCATCGGTGAAGGCGCGTAGATACTCGGCTTCGTCGTGGATGTCGGCATCCGGGGCGAACGCGCGGATCGTGGCCTCGCAGAGGTGGCGCAATCCGTCGTTGATGTTGTTGAGGACCTCTTGAAGGGCGGGGTTGCGCGCGGTTGCGGTTACGGCCAACCAGACATGCGTTTCGGTCGTGCGGGCCTTGTCTAGAGGGAGTGCTTGGAGCCAGGCCTGGCGGATATCGTCCTTGTCGTTGCCCGTCGGGGTGAGGTTGGCGAGTCGCGCGGCTTGGTCGTCTCGAACCATCTTGATCGTCGCCGCAAGCATTTCGTCACTGCTCGGGAAGTAGTGGCGCAGCGTTGAAGGCTGCACCTTGGCCTCGGCCGCGACGGAGCGCACAGAGACGGCGTGGATGCCGTCTCGTTCGATCACTCGCGACACCGCCCGTGCGATGTTCGTCCGGCGGGTGTCATGATCCACGATTTTCGGCACGAGACCTCCTGGGGTGATTGCAGGCTCTTATTATCGCACGACTGTGCGATCATAAGAGCCTGCAATCGGAAGGAACCTCATGCGCAACATCTCGGCTCGCCAGTTCACGGGTCTGCTCATCGTGGGAACGACATCGGGCATGGCGATCCCTCTGGTGCTGTGGTTACTCCGTGACCCCGGCAGGTTCGCCACTGACCTCTTGGGCATCAATCAGAGCGCCACGGTGATCCCGTGGGCATGGGCTATTGCTGCGGCGACGGTGGTGGCGTATGTGGCATACACTTTCTGGGCCGTCCCGTTCGTGCGGGAGAACGCGACTTCAGTGAGCGGTTTGAAGTTCCTCGCGATCCCGCTGGCGCTGGTGTCCGGGACGTTAGAGGAACTCCTTTTCCGCAGGTTCCTCATGGACTGGCTCGACAGCCTCACCACTCCGGGCGTGCTGCAAGTCCTCGCCTCAGCGGTCGCGTTCGGAGCCGCGCACTCGCTCTGGGTGTTGTTCTCACGAGACGCGCGAATCATCCTCCCCGTGGTCGCGGCAACGACCGCACTGGGGGCCGTACTTGCGGTGACCTACCTCGTTGCCGACCGAAACGTGCTGCCGGTGATCTGCGCGCATATCGCCATCAATCTCGTGATCGAACCGTGGCTACTGCTCAGCTCCATCAACGGGCGATGGAAAGCGGGAACAGACACCGACTCCTCAACCCCAACACGTTAGCCGCAAGGCGACGCCACCCCTGCCGCACCGCAATCTCAACACCCTTACCCAGCGCGGCCCCTTCGCCCCGGTGGCAGCAGCCCCTTGGCTCGTGCGCGGGCAACCCAGCCCTGCGCGGTCGAGAGCGGCACCAGGCTAATTTCTGCCATCTTCGCGGTCGGGTTCGCCTCCCCATCATCCACGAGCCGAGTGTGCTGGAGAGCGACGACCTCGTAGAAGTCCGCGATCCGCTTCGGATTCCCCAATGGCTGCATAACCTCGGAGAAACGGAGGATGCGACCCGAGGGCATGGTGAGCGTGCCACCCTCGAACCGAGTGGCTCCGGTGACGGCGAACTGGCGGCGGTTGATCGCCGCCTCAATCCGCGACGTCGGGAGATTCCGCAGCATCGGGCTGGCGACAGGCTCTCCCGCAATCTCGGGCAGGTAGACGATCCCGGTGATCCGTACTTCACCCATCGGCTCTTGGTGCATGAGGTACTGGCGTTGCAGGCGCAACAGCACGCGCGTATGGGACTGGACGTGCTCGATGAGGAACCAACGCCCGTCGCGGCCATCGTTGTAGCCGCTCAGCTCTCCATCCGGCCCCGGAGTGCGGTACGTCCGATCGGCATACTTCAGCGCAGCGTCAATCGCGACGGACTCTGCGGAGGAGGCGATCACGGGAGGTTCGGGCATCGCCCAGCCTGCTGGCAGGTCTTCGGGGACCAGTAGCGGCATGTCCTCCACGTCTTGACTCATGGTTTCGATGGTAGTGGAACCTGCGAATCATCTCAAACAATGGCCGTTACGCCATGAGTGTGCTACCTTTGTTCTGGCGTACCTGCATTTATGTGAGATTGGTGGTGAGCGGCCTGACCCCAGCCCCGACCCGTGAGCGCCGCTCCCATGCGGCGCAGGGCCGGGTTGCGCTCGGCGCGAGGGCGAGGGCGAGGGCAGGGGCGGGGGATGATCCTGGGCAGCTTCGACTCCGCACGATCCGCCGCGCGGAACCCGACATAGGGAAGCTCGTGGAGTGGGTGCTGAACATCACCCAGGAACGCTGGGACGCCTACCAAGCAGGCGACCCTGACCCCTACGACCTCCCGGCACCTGCGAATCTGAGCCGCATGTCAGACCGGCGAGGCAGAGTAGAAGAGAACGAAGAACCCGAGCTGTTGCACCAACGAAGGAGCACCGCATGACCACCACCGCTCCCACACCACCGCCCCCGACCGGCGGACGGACGACAAGCCGGTGCTGCCGGCCGTGTCCTACCTCCGCGTCTCGACCCGCGAGCAGGCCGAACGCGGCGGCACCGAGGAAGGTTCTCCATCCCCGCGCAACGTGAGGCGAACCACCGCAAAGCCGATGAACTCGCGCGCGCATCGTGCGCGAGTTCGTCGACGCGGGCGAGTCTGCGAGGTCGGCGGATCGCGACGGGTTGCAAGAAATGTTGGCGTTCATCGCCGCGACCAGGGTCACGTTCTGCATCGTCCACAAGCTCGACCGCCTCGCCCGCAACCGCGCCGACGACGTCAAGATTCACGAAGCACTTATCGGCGCAGGCGTCACCCTCGTCTCCGCAACCAAGTCCATCGACCAGACGCCTTCCGGGATGCTCGTCCACGGCATCATGTCCTCCATCGCCGAGTTCTACAGCCGCAACCTCGCCACGGAGGTCACGAAGGGGCTGACGCAGAAAGTCGCGCAGGGTGGCACTCCGATGCGCGCACCAATTGGTTACCTCAACGTCCGCAAGACGGATGAGAACGGGCGGAGGTTCGCACGGTCGAGGTAGATACTGAGCGCGCCCCCCTCATTGCATGGGCGTTCGAGCACTACGCCGAAGGCGAGACCTCCGTGACCGGCCTGCTCCGCGAGTTGACCGCACGGGGATTGTTGACAGTGCCAACGCCGAAACGCCCGTCAAAGCCGTTGGGGAAGAACACGCTCTACAAGCTGCTCACGAACCCGGACTACGCCGGGGTGATCCGCTACAAAGGTGCCCTGCATCCCGGCGCGCACGAGCCCATCGTGGAACCAGCGTTGTTCGACAAGGTGCAGTCACTGTTGCGGGCTCGGACGGCGAAGATGACCCGCCACGTCCAGCACGCCCACCACTTGAAGGGGCTGCTGCACTGCGGCACCTGCGGGTCGAGGATGCTGCTCGACTTCGCCACCAACCCCAGGGGCGTGACCTACGCCTACTTCATCTGCTCCGGCCGCGCCGCGAAGAAGACCACCTGCACCCGGCGGGCCGTGCCCGTCGCTGTCGCGGAACGGCTTGTCGCCGACTCCTACGCGAGCATCACTATCAGCGACAGCACCTACCAACGCATTGCCACGGACGTTGATGCAGCGTTCGACAAACGCAACGCCGGGAACGATCAGGAGCTTGCTGACCTGACCGCGAACAGGGCGCGCCTGGAATCAGAGTCCGACAAGCTCCTCGCGGCACACTTCGCAGACGCCATCGACCTCGACACCCTCAAGCGCCACCAAGACCGCATCCGCGCAGGCCTCGCCGACGTGAACCGACGACTCGCCGAGCACCGCGAACACCACACCGGCGGGCGCGCGTTCCTCCACGACTCACTACGCCTGCTCACCGACGCGCACCACGCCTACCAACATTCCGGTGACGCCGACCGACGGATCGCCAACCAAGCCTTCTACACCAGCCTCGACATCACCGACGACGAACAACTACGGCCGCACCTGGCTGAGCCGTTCGCGACGATCTTCCGCGAAGCCCACGCAGGTGGTGACGAAGGCAAGGAAGCGAAACGGGAACACACCACATCTCTCGATGTCGCGTGTTCCCGTAAGACACTTTGGGTGGACGTGAAGGGACTCGAACCCCTGACCTCTCGCGTGTGAAGCGAACGCTCTAACCAGCTGAGCTACACGTCCGGACGTGCCCTCGGGCACGGGGAGGAAGTCTAGCCTCCCCGTGCCCGAGCGACGAAATCGCTGCCGGACCGACCTCAGTCGTTCTGCGCGGCGTTGTAGACCTGCTGCGCGGTGCTCCCGAAGTAGGGGCCGTACATGACGTCCTGCTCGAAACTGTAGCCGAAGGAGTTGATCGAGTTGAGCGTGCCGTTCGTGATCCAGCCGCCGCCGCTGCTGCCGCCGGTCATCGAGCACGGCAGCCGGTGGTCGTTGGTGCCGTAGCTGTCCCGGCCCGAGGTGCCCGAGCAACGGTAAAGGTAGGCGCCGTTGTAGGGCGTGGCGGCGGGGTAGCCATGGGCCTGGAACGAGCGGTTGTAACCCAGGTTGAAGCCGATCGGGTAGTCGCCGGTCGCGTCCGTGAGGCTCTGGCCGTTCTTCTCCGCCATGACCGCGAAGGCCACGTCCTGGTTGATGTCCCCGCGGTTCACCCACGCCGACGCGGCGTACAGGTTGTCCGCGACCCACTGGCCGTAGGGCGCCTGCCCGTTGTTGTAGGCCGGGACGTAGGTGAAGTTGGTGGCGAAGTCACCCGGACCCTCGTTGAGGCAGTGTCCGGCGGTCGTCACCACGTCGCGGTTGGCGCTGCGTGTGGAGGTGCCGGAGCAGACGTAGTCCTGCCCGCCCAGGGTGAAGAAGACCTTGCCGAGACGCGCCTGCGGGGTGACCCGCACCGCCTGGGCGGTGGCCGACGGCGCGGCGCGCGCGGCCTGGGTCGAGGGGAGCGACGTGCGCTTGCCCGACGTCCCGAGGTCCCGGGGCCGGGCGTTCTCCATGCGCTCGGGGGTCCAGTACTGCCGAACCGAGTCCTGCGAGGCGAGTGTCGGGGCGAGCGAGTGCTTCACCACCACCTCGTCGTCCCCGGAGCCGGTGTCTGGGGCGGCTCCGGCGCCGCTGGCGCCGATCACGCTGAGGGCGAGCGCTGCCGCGCCGGCCAGGGTCAGGGCCTTGGTACGAACTGGACGCATCCACTTCTCCTTGGGTCGCGAGCACCGCTTCTCGGTGCCCGGGACGACGTTAGGAGGGGGTCGGTCAAGGGTGGTCCATGCCGCGGCAAGGGTTGGGCAAAGGTTGTGTCAGGCCGCGGTCAAGTGACGCTGCGTCAAGATCGCGGCGCTCAGGGGTCGCGCCGCTCGGCCGCCCGGCGGGCGAAGATCTCCTGCGCGCGAGCGGTCACCGGACCGGGCTCCTGGCCGAGCTCCCGGGGGCGGACCGCTGGGGCCGCGAGGGTATGCCCGGAGGTCAGCTCGGCGCCCTCGGCCACGTCGATCCGGGTCACCGCGGTGAGGTCGCGGATGCTGCTGGTGATCCAGACCTCGTCCGCCTCGTCCAGGATGCCCAGCGGCAGCGGCTCCTCCACGACCTCTAGGCCCTCCTCGCGCAGCCACTCGATGGTCAGTCCACGGGTGATGCCGGCCAGCGGTCCGGAGGCCAGGTTGGGGGTGCGCACCACCCCGCCGGTCACGACGAAGACGTTGGTGCCAGTGCCCTCGCACAGGTCGCCGACGGTGTTGGCGAGCAGAGCCTCGGAGTGCCCGGCGGCCTTCGCCGCCGCGAGCGCGACGACGTTCTCCGCGTAGGACGTCGACTTGACCCCCGTCAGCCCGCCCCGCTCGTTGCGGGTCCACGGCACGACCAGCACGCTGGTCGTCGGGCCGATCGGCTGCTGTTTCAGGGCGGCAACGACATACGTCGCGGCTCCCGGGACCCGGTCGCTGCCCAGCGGGCCGAGCCCGGCGGTGACGGTGTAGCGCAGGCGGCCGAACGGCATACCTCCCTCGGCGAGGACCGCAGCGATGCCCTCCCCGACCCGGTCCCGGTCCAGCGGCTCCAGGCCGAGTGCCGCGAGCGACCGGTCCATCCGGTCGTGGTGCCGCGTGAGCGCGAAGACCTCCCCGTCGACTACCTTGCACGTCTCGAACACCCCGTCGCCGACGGTGATCCCGTGGTCCAGCGCCGGCACCGAGCCCTCCGGCCCGACGAGGGCGCCGTCGACCCACACCCGCACCGCGGAGAGTCCACCGGCAGCGGTCAGCGAGCTCGACGTGTCCATGAACGCAGCGTAAGGCGTGGCTATCGTGGGACCCGTGAGCACCTCCCTGTATGTCGCGTCCGCCGAGCCCCGGTCCGGCAAGTCGGCGGTGGCGGTCGGGCTGCTCGCCCAGCTGTGCGCCCTCGGCGGCCGGGTCGGCGTCTTCCGCCCCGTCGTGCAGGACCGGGAGCACGACCCGCTCCTGCACCTGCTGCACCCGCTCTCGACGTCGGCGTCGGCCATCGAGGACGCCGTCGGGGTGACCTACGACGACCTGCACCGCCAGCACGACGCGGCCATCGGCGACATCGTCGACCGGTTCCACCGGTATGCCGCCGAGCACGAGCGGGTGCTCGTCGTCGGCTCGGATTACACGGGGGTCACCGCCCCTACCGAGTTCTCCACCAACGCCGGCATCGCCGCCCACCTCGGCGCGCCCATGCTGCTCATCATCCCCGCCGCCGGCCGCAGCGTGGAGGACACCGCCACCGCCGCGGCCGTCACCGTGCAGGAGGCGCTGAGCCGGCACGCGGCGGTCGCGGGCGTGCTCGCCAACCGCGTCGACGACGACCTGGACGAGGTGTCCGAGGCGGTCCGCGACGCGGTCGCCGAGCAGGTGGCCGGCGGCGGCAGCGACCCGGTCGTCCTCGCGATGCCCGCCGACCCGCTGCTCGCCGCCCCGACGGTCGGCGACCTCATGGCGGCGACCGACGGCATACTCCGGGCGGGTGACGAGACGCTGCTCGAGCGAGAGGCGACCGGGCTCATCATCGCCGGGATGACCATGCCCAACGTCCTGGACCGGCTGCGCGAGGGCAACGTGCTCATCTGCCCCGGCGACCGCGAGGACGTACTGCTGGGCGCCATCCTCGCCCACCGGTCCTCGACCTTCCCCTCGCTCGGGGCCATCGTCCTCAACGGTGGGCTGCGCCCCAGCGAGCAGGTGTCTCGGCTCGTCGAGGGCCTCGCGGTGGAGCTGCCGATCATCGGCTGCGAGGGCGGGACCATGCGCACGGCGATGACCATGGACGACGTCGTCGGCCGCATCACCCCCCGCTCGCAGCGCAAGATCGAGCACGCCCGGTCCCTGGCCCAGCAGCACGTCGACCTCACCCGGCTGCTCCCCGTCGAGGACGACACCGGTCGCCGGTCCGGCGTGGTGACCCCGCTCATGTTCGAGCACGAGATCATGGCCCGGGCGCGGGAGACGGGCGCGCACGTGGTGCTGCCCGAGGGCGGGGAGGACCGGATCCTGCGGGCGGCCGACACCGTGCTCGCCCGCGGGGTCGCCCGGCTCACGCTGCTCGGTGACGAGGCGCAGGTGCGTGAGCGGGGGGCGGCGCTGGGCCTGCGGCTCGACGCCGCCGAGGTCGTCGACCCGCTCACCAGCCACTGGCGCGAGGACTTCGCCCGGACGTATGCCGAGCTGCGGGCACATAAGGGCGTCACCCTCGAGCAGGCCCAGGACATCGTCACCGACCCGGCCTATTTCGGCACCCTCATGGTCAAGACCGGGCGGGCCGACGGCATGGTCTCCGGGTCGATCACCACGACCGCGCACACCATCAGGCCGGCGCTGGAGGTGATCCGCACCTCCCCCGGTGTCTCGGTCGTCAGCTCGGTGTTCTTCATGTGCCTGGCCGACAAGGTCCTCGTCTACGGCGACTGCGCCATCAACCCCGACCCGGACGCCGAGCAGCTCGCCGACATCGCGATCTCCTCGGCCGCGACGGCCGCCCAGTTCGGGGTCGAGCCGCGGGTGGCGATGCTGTCCTACAGCACCGGCGGCTCGGGCAGCGGGGCCGACGTCGACAAGGTGCGCACGGCGACCGACCTCGTGCGTGAGCGGGAGCCCTCGCTCCTGGTCGAGGGGCCGATCCAGTACGACGCCGCCGTCGACCCCTCCGTCGCGGCCACCAAGCTCAAGGACTCCCCCGTGGCCGGACAGGCCACCGTGCTCGTCTTCCCCGACCTCAACACCGGCAACAACACCTACAAGGCGGTGCAGCGCAGCGCCTCCGCGGTGGCGGTCGGTCCGGTGCTGCAGGGGCTCAACGCCCCGGTCAACGACCTGTCCCGAGGCGCGACGGTCCGCGACATCATCAACACCGTCGCCATCACGGGGATCCAGGCGGGGGCGGGCCGATGAGCGCGGACCGGGGTGCTGGGGCGGGCGGCCGGAGCGGCGCGGGGCGCGGCGCTGGGAGCGGCTCCGCGGGAGGCGACCCGGTCGTGCTCGTCGTCAACGCCGGCTCCTCGTCGGTGAAGTACCAGCTGCTCGACCCGTACACCGGGGCCTCGCAGGCCAAGGGGCTGGTGGAGCGCATCGGCCTGACCGACGGGGTGGCGCGCCACACCGTGGGCGGGAGGACCCACGAGCAGGTCCTCGACGTGCCCGACCACGCGGCGGCGCTGCAGCTGGCGACCCGCGCCTTCCAGGAGCACGGCCCCACCCTCGCCGACGTCGACCTGCTCGCCGTGGGGCACCGGGTCGTGCACGGCGGCGCGGAGTTCGCCGACCCCACGCTCATCACCCCGGAGGTCATCGCGACCGTCGAGCGCCTCGTGCCGCTCGCGCCGCTGCACAACCCCGGCAACCTCGCGGGTATCGCCGCCACGCAGGAGGCGTTCCCCGATGTGCCCCAGGTCGCGGTCTTCGACACCGCCTTTCACCAGGGCATGCCGGAGGCCGCCGCGACCTACGCCGTGCCCCGGCAGTGGCGCGAGGAGCACCGGGTGCGGCGCTACGGCTTCCACGGCACCTCCCACGCCTACGTCTCCCGACGGGCCGCCGACCTCCTGGGCCGTCCGCTGGAGGAGGTGCGCAGCATCGTGCTGCACCTGGGCAACGGGGCCAGCGCCGCTGCGGTCGACGGCGGCCACAGCGTCGACACCTCGATGGGCATGACCCCGCTGGAAGGGCTGGTCATGGGCACCCGCCCGGGTGACCTCGACCCCGGGGTCGCCGGGCACCTGGGCCGGGTGGCCGGGTTGTCGACCGAGGAGGTCGAGCGTGCGCTGGCCAAGGAGTCCGGGCTGCTCGGGCTCACCGGCTCGGCGGACTTCCGGCAGGTCATGGCGCGGCGGGCGGACGGGGACCCGGCGGCGGTGCTGGCCTTCGAGGTGGTCGTGCACCGGGTGCTGCGCTACGTCGGGGCCTTCGCCGCGGTGCTCGGCGGGCTCGACGCGCTGGTCTTCACCGCGGGGGTGGGCGAGAACAACGTCGAGCTCCGCGCGGCCGTCCTGCAGCGACTGGCCGGGTTCGGCGTGCTCCTCGACGCACCCGCCAACGCCGCTGCCGACGGCGAGACCCTCATCACCACCGCGGACAGCCGGGTCGCGGGCTATGTCATACCGACGGCGGAGGAGTGGGAGATCGCCCGGCAGGCCGCCGCTCTGGTCACCCGCACCTGACCCCTCCCACCGAGCGCCGCCCATGGTTGGCACACCACCCACCGAACGCCGCCGTCTGAGACGACGGTGGCGTCCTCGCACCGTGAGGTCGGCGACCGGAGGACGCGAGAAGCAACCACTCACGACGCGCGGTGGCACCAGGAACAACCATTCACGGAGCCCGGGGGCACCAGGACCAACCACTCACGGCGCTCGGTGGCACCAGGGCCAACCATTCGCGGCGCTCGGTGGGTATGCGGCCGGGCCGGCTCAGGAGAGCCGGTGCGCCGGGGCGCTCGGCGTGGCCCGGAGCAGGTGAGGGGCCTCCAGACCCTCGGCGAGGAAGGCCTCGTGCACCGCGGCAGCGACGTCCTCGACGTCGCCGCGCCGCACCAGGGCCAGCGCCGAGCCGCCGAAACCGCCGCCGGTCATCCGCGCGCCGGCCGCCCCCGCCTGCCCGGCCGCCTCGACCGCGAGGTCGAGCTCCCGGCACGACACTTCGTAGTCATCCCGGAGCGACACGTGCGAGGCCACCATGAGCCGGCCCACCTGCTCGGCGTCCTCCTGGCCCAGGGCCGCGACGAGGTCGAGCACCCGGGTGTTCTCGGTGAGCACGTGCCGCACGCGGCGCTGCGCCTCGTCGTCCCCCTCGAGCCGGCCCAGCACCTCGTCCACGTCCGCGCCGCGCAGCCCACGCAGGCTGGCCACCCCGAGGCTGCGGCAGGCGCGCTCGCAGGTGTCCCGGCGCGCGGCGTACTGTCCGTCGGCCAGGCTGTGGTGGGCCCGGGTGTCGATGACGAGCACCTCGTGACCGGGCAGGGTCCACGGCACCGGGGTGAGCGAGAAGTCGTCGCAGTCGACGAGCAGGGCGTGCCCGTCCACCGCGCGCAACGAGACGGTCTGGTCCATCCCCCCGGTCGCCGCGCCGGCGTAGTCGTTCTCCGCACGCACGCACACCTGCGCCAGCTCGGCCCGGTCGACCGCGGCCAGCCCCGGCACCAGCTCCGCCAGGGCCAGGGCGCTGGAGCAGGACAGTGCGGCCGAGGAGGACAGGCCCGCCCCGAGCGGCACGCGGCCGTCCACGAGGATGTCGGCGCCGACCGGGCCACCCGCCCGCTGCGCCAGGATGGCGACGACGCCCGCGACGTAGGCGACCCAGCCCCCGGGCGACCCGGCGCGGATCTGGTCCACCTCGCCCTCCCAGGCCCGTCCGGGCGCCTGCCGCGAGACCACCCGCAGCCGCCCGTCCGGCCGGGTCCGCACCGCGCAGTAGGTGCGGTGGGCCAACGCGAAGGGCAGGCACCAGCCGCCGTTGTAGTCGGTGTGCTCGCCGATGAGGTTGATCCGCCCGGGGGCGGCCCACACCCCGTCGGGGGCACCTCCGATCTCCCGCGCGAACGCCGCCCGCAGGTCCGGCTCGACCTCCTCGTCGGCCGTCGCCGGCGACCACCGCACCTCATCCGTCACAGTCCCACCCTCTCCAGGTAGTCGTTGCGCAGCGCACCGCGCGGGTCCAGTCGGGCGGCCAGCTCGAGCATCCGCCCACGCTGCGGGTAGAGCTCCTCGATGCGCCGCGCGAGCGCGCGCTCGTCGAAGAGCTTGCCCCAGTGCGGCCGTGCCCCGAGCGGCTCCAGCCCCTCCTCGATCCTCGGGAGGAGCGCCTCGACGGCGGGCTGCTCCCGCCGCCAGGTCACGTGGAAGGCGACGCTGTCCTCCTGCGCGGGGTCGAGCCACTGCCGGCCGCGGGACACGGTGCGCATCTCCGCGCTCAGGGCCAGACCGGCGAGCTCGTCGGCCATCCCCCGCAGCTGTTCCAGCGCCGGGCCGACCGCGCGCCGCGGCAGCAGCCACTCCGACTGCAGCTCCTCGCCGGCCGAGGGGGTGAACCCCATCCGGAAGTGCGGCAGCCGGTCCAGCCAGGGGCCGGGCACGCCGCCCTGCGGGGTGCAGTGCTCGGGCCGCCCGCCCCGGATCATGTGCCGCGGCCCGTCCGCCGGCCGCAGCCCGAGGGCACCGACGGCACCGTCACCGCCCCGGGGCCGGTCCACCCGGTCCTTGACCCACACCTGGGTCGCCCGGTCCGGGTCCCGCCAGTCGGTGAAGACCGAGACGCTCGTGCCCAGCCCGGTCACGGCGTCGAGGTCCTCCACCACCCGGTCCCAGGTGAGGCCCTCGTAGACGGTCTGCGCGACGTCGTAGGTGGGCTCGACGTCCAGCTCGACCACGGTGACGGCACCGAGCATGCCCAACGAGACCACGGCACCACCGAAGTCGGGGTCCCCGCGCTCCAGCCGCACCTGCTCGCCCCCGGTGGTGACGATCTCCACGGCGGCGACCCCCTCGGCCAGCGACGCCGCGCCGTCGCCCGAGCCGTGCGACCCGGTGGCGACCGCTCCCCCGACGGTGATGTGCGGCAGCGAGGCCATGGCGTGCAGGGCCCACCCCTCCTCCTGGATCCGGACGCCCACCTCGCCGTAGGTCAGGCCCGCCCCGGCACGCACGACGCCTCTCTCCCGGTCGACCTCCAGCCCGGTCGGCAGCCGGCGCAGGCCGACGAGGGTGCCGGTCGTGTCGGCGACCCGGTTGAAGGAGTGCCGCGAGCCGAGGACCCGGACGCGCGCGGCCCCGCCCATGACCTCGGCCAGCTCATCGATGCTGGTGGGCTCGACCAGCTCACCGGCCGAGTAGGCGAGGTTGCCGGCCCAGGTCCGTCCCGGTGCTGGTGCCATCCGCTCAGCCTCAGACCGAGACCGCGCGCCAGATCTGGCAGTGCTCGGGGTCCAGGGGCTGCATCGGCAGGCCCACCTCGGCGAGCACCCGGCCGGGCAGCACGACCCCGTCCACGGCCCACGGCACCACCCCGGGACCCGCCCGCAGCGGCTTCTGGCCGGGGCGCTCCAGGGTCACCCGGTAGCGCGCGTCCGGGTCGAGCCCGGGCAGCCGCACCCGGTGCGGTCCGGTGGTGGCGGGTCGCGCCAGCGCGGCGACCTGGAAGAGCGCCGTGGACCGGTCCTGGGCCACCGTGCCGTGGACCCAGGTCGCCTCGTCGTGGTGGTCGCCGTTGACGACCCGCCCGGTATGCAGCAGCTCGCGGTGCGCGCGGTAGAAGGCCACCCACGCCTCCAGCTCGGCGAGCTCGGCCTCGGTGCAGGTGGCCAGGTCCCACTCGATCCCCAGGTGCCCCCACAGGGCCGTCCCGGCGCGGAAGTCCAGGTCGTGGCGGCGGCCGGTGGTGTGCGAGCGGCCCGAGGCGATGTGCGTGCCGACGAGCTCGGGCGGGAGCAGGAGCATGGTGCCGCGCTGGATCTGCTGCCGCTCCAGCGGGTCGATGCAGTCCGAGGCCCAGACGCGCACCGCCCGCTCCAGGATCCCCAGGTCGACCCGCCCGCCGCCGGCCGAGCAGGACTCGATCTCCAGCCCGGGGTGGGCGGCCAGCAGCTCGTCCATGAGCCGGTAGACCGCGAGCGTGTGCTCCCGCACCCCCGGCTCGCCGCCCGGGGTGTGACCGGCGTCGTTGAGGTAGCGGTTGTGGTCCCACTTGAGGTAGGCGATGTCGTAGCGGTCCAGGAGCGCCCGCAGCTGGTCGCGGACGTGGGCGTAGGCGCCCGCGTGACCAAGGTCGAGCACGTGCTGCTGGCGCGACTCCAGACCTCGGCGACCCCCGGCGGAGAAGATCCACTCCGGGTGCGCCCGCGCCAGGTCGGAGTCCAGGCTCACCATCTCCGGCTCCACCCAGAGGCCGAACTCCATCCCGGCGGCGTGCACGTGCTCGATCAGGGGGTCCAGCCCGTCCGGCCAGACGTCCGGCGAGACCACCCAGTCCCCCAGGCTGCTCGTGTCGTCGCGGCGTCCGCCGAACCAGCCGTCGTCGAGCACGAACCGCTCGGCCCCCACCCGCGCACCCCGGTCGACGAGGTCCGTCAGCCGGTCGAGGTCGTGGTCGAAGTAGGTCGCCTCCCAGTTGTTCAGCGTCACCGGGCGGGGCCGGTCGGGGTGGTGGGGTCGGCTGCGCAGCCAGGCGTGGAAGCGCCCGGCGACCTCGTCGAGCCCGGTGCCGTGCGCGGCGTACAGCCAGGGGTTGGTCAGCTCCCCACCCGCGCCGAGGCGCGCCTCGCCGTGCTCGAGCCGCTCCCCCGACCCCAGGACCCGCGAGCCGTTGAAGAGCCGCTCGGCGTACGTCGTCTGGTTGCCGCTCCACCCCAGGTGCACCGCCCAGACCTGGCCGTGCCCGAACCCGAAGCCCGGCTCCCCCGCGCACAGCAGGTGCACCGCGTCCAGGCCGGTGCGTCCGGTGCGCACCTCCCGGCTGTGCACGCCGACGGAGAACGGCTGGCGCTGCGGCACCCGCTCCATGGTGTGGCGTCCGGCGAAGTCCAGCAGCTCCCCGGCCCGCTCCGGCACCGGCAGCGCGACGCGGACGGCACCCACGTCATACGTCTCCTCGCCGGTGTTGGTCAGGGTGGCCCGGGTGCGCAGCAGCCCGCCCGAATGCAGCTCGAGCTCCAGCTCGACCGCGAGGTATGCGCTCGCGTCGGCCCCGCGGACGACCACCCGCTGGGTGCCGTCCGCCAGCGTGGTGCGGTCGGGCGGCCCGTCGGTGCGGAAGGCCGGGGACCAGTCGCGTCCGGCGCGACTCCCCTCGACGCCGGGACGACCCAACCACGCACGGGCGTGCTCAGGCAGCATGCTCACCTGGTCGGCGTGGTCGAACGGGCTGTCGCCGTGGGCGACCTGCGTCGCGGTGACCACCGCGGCGAGGTCGTCGTCGCCCAGCTCGCCGAGGTCGGCGCCCCAGTGACGGACCACCGGGAGCAGGTCGTCGGAGAGGTCCAGGACGAGGGAGGTGCCTGCCGATCGCAGGTGCAGGAGCGAGCTCACGTCGACCACCCCACTGCACCGGGTGGCCCGGTGTCCAGTCGGCGGGCCGGGCCAACGTTCACGTCGCGTCCACCGCCACGCCACCTGCGCTGGCTACGGTCGGCCGGTGGCCAAGGAGCTGGAGTTCATCAGGGGCGTCGACAAGCTGCATGCGTTCTACACCGAGCACGTGCGGATGCTCGCGCACGCCTACGACCTGAGCGACGAGGACGCCGCGCGGATCCTGGACCGCTTCGACTTCAAGAACGTCTCCCGCTCCATCCTCGCCCCGGCGCGGGTCGACCTCTTCGAGGCGCCGCCGGAGCTCTGAGGCGCACTCGTACCCGACGCCTCAAAGGAAGGGCTGCACGAGGTCGACGTAGCGCCGCGCCATGGTGTCCACCACCTCGCCGCCGTCGCGGGCCCGCAGGATGTCGTCGTTCTGGTTGTTCACGTAGGCCCGGCTGTCCGTCTGTAGGTGCCGGGGACGTCCACATCGGTGATGCCGAAGGAGGTGTCGACGGTCTCGGTGCGCAGGAACCGGAAGAACAGCGTCCCCGTGTCCCCGTCCTCGATCGCCGGGATCTCCCAGTATGCCTTCTCCCCCGGGCCGTTGAGCTGGCCGACGAAGTTGTTCTGGTTGAGCGGGTCCTGCACGACGGCCGCGGCGGCCGAGCCGACCCACCCGTCCTGGCCGTCCAGGCCCCCCAGGGTGTAGGTCTCGAAGTCGAGCAGGGTGGTGAAGTCGGCGGCGGCCTCCTGGGCGAGGTCGTCACCGCCCTCCTCCGGGGCGGCCCGGGGCCGCGACCGCGGCGGGCGCGAGCCCGGTGATGCCGAGCGTCGTCGCGAGCGCGAGGGCTGTCCACCTCCGGGACGAGAGTGGTCGGAGCCGTGACATCATTGTCTCTCCTCACGATGCGTAAACGTTCGCGTGCCTGGCCAGGTAAAGGTCAACGTGGAGGGGCCTCATAAGGGTTTGCGTGAAATTACGTCCGGGAAGGCCGCGGGGAGTCCCTCACCGGGGCGGCGTCGAGCCGGCCGGGCGGGCCCCTACACGCAGGAGGAGGACCACCCCGACCGTGGCAGCCCCGAGCGCCACGAAAGCGCTGGCCAGGCCCCGTCCTTGGGCCAGGAGCCCCAGCACGAGCGGGCCCGCCCCGAGACCGACGTCCACGAGCACCCCGAAGGTCGCACCGACCGCACCGGGCCGCCCGTCGGGCAGGCGTTCGGTGAGCAGCCGGAAGAAGGCGGGGGTGAGCAGGACGGCCCCGAGGGCCAGCACGACGGTCCCGGCCCCGAAGGTCCACGCGCCTCCCGCGAGGCCGAGCAGCACCAGCCCCACCCCGCTCAGGACCAGGGCGGCCGCGGAGAGCCGCGTCGCGGCGTACCGGTCGGTGAGGCGGGCCAGGAGCAGGCGGCCGGCCACGACGACGCCGCCGTAGAGGGCCAGCGGCCACCCGGCCCCGTCGAGACCGACCTCCCGGGCCCGCAGGGCCGCGAAGGCGAGGAAACCCGCCGACCCCACCACCCCCACCACGAACGCCAGCCCGGGCAGCCGCACCGCGCGGGGGAAGAGCGGCGCGGCGCCGTCCGGCGGCTCCTCCGGCCGGGCGCCCGGCAGCGCCGTGCCGACGGCCGCGGCCAGCACGCCGAGGGCGGCGACGCCGAGCCAGGCGGTGCGGTAGCCGCCGAGGTCCACCAGCCGCTCACCGAGCGCAGGACCCAGCGCGATGCCGACGAAGAGCGACAGCGAGCTGTAGCTGAGCGCCTCACCGCGGCGCTGCGGCGGCGCGACGTGGAGCAGAACTGCCATGCCGGCGACGAAGACGATCGCCTCGGCGACCCCGGTGAGCGCCCGGAGCAGCAGCAGCACCGGCACGCTGCCGGCCTGGGTGTGCGCGACCAGCACGACCGCCAGCAGCAGCGAGGCCCCGACGAAGGGACGCCGCGGTCCCCACCGGTCCACCACCCGGCCGGCGGCCGGTCGCAGCACCAGCGCGGTGAGGCTGAAGGTGGCGACCGTGAGGCCCACCACGAGGGGGCCGGCTGCCAGGCGGTCGGCCGCGTAGACCGGGACGAGGGGGATGAGCGCGCCGATGCCCACGAAGTAGGCCAGCTCGGCGAGGACCAGGGCGAGGAAGGGCCCCGTCAGGAGGCGAGCACCCGACGGCGGGCCGTCCCCTGGCGCCGCAGCCACCCGGCGATGGTAGCAGCGGGACGCCGCGCGGAGGCGGTGTCGACCGGTGGGCCTGCGACCCCGTCCAGGGCCGGTCGGGCACCCGGCCCTGGGTAGGCTCGCTGGGTGGAGACCGCCCGCCGCCTCGTCGAGGACGCCCGGACCCTGCTCGTCGACTTCGACGGGCCCCTCGCCCGGCTCTTCCCTGGGGCCCGGTGGGCCGAGCTGGGTGACCGGCTGCGGGCGGAGGCACGCAGGCTCGGCGGCTCCGAGCTGGCGCAGCGGCTGGAGGGCGAGGCGGACCACGTGCAGTGCCTGAGGCTGGTCGGTGACCACTCGCCCCGGCTGCTGGAGCCCCTCGAGGCCGTCGTCACCGAGCTCGAGCTGGAGGCCGCCGCCCGGGTGTCCCCCCGGACCGGGGCGGTGGCTCTCGTCGAGCACACCCTGGGTCGAGGTGCCTCCGTCGCCGTGGTCACCAACAACACCCCCGCCGTCGTGGCGGGCGTGCTGGACCGCGCCCGCCACGGCGTCACCGCGCGCCTGCATGTCGTGGGCCGGTCGGCGGGGCAGGTGGCCGACCTCAAGCCGCGGCCCGACCTCCTGGTGCGGGCGCTGGGGCTGACCGGATCGCGCCCCGAGGAGTCGGTCTTCCTGGGGGACTCGGTGACCGACGTGCAGGCGGGCCGTGCGGCGGGCGTGGCCGTCGTCGGGGTCGCCGCGGAGGAGGGCCGACGCCACGAGCTGCTCGCTGCCGGCGCGGTGGGTGCGGTGGACGGGGTCGACGCCCTCGTGCCCCCGCGGTAGGACGGGCGTTCAGCCGGACGTCACCGCGACGACCACCAGCAGGACCAGCACGGCGACCGGGACCGGGGCGGTCTCGACCCGGTCGAGGAGGAGCATCGTGCAGGCGACGGGCAGGGCCGCGACCACCCCCAGGACCGTCGAGGCCACCCGCAGGCCCAGGGGGCCAGCACCACCCCCACGAACGGGTGCGGGTTCCTTGCGGCTCCGACCCTCGGAGGCCCGAGGGACCCATTCTGTCACCTGTCTCACCTCCAGCACTCCTCGTCGACACGCTGCTCGCCCCTCCGCAGGAGAAGATCGCCGGTCACGACCATAATGTGGAGGATGGCTGAGCAGGCGAGAACCGCACCGCGGCAGGTCGAACGGGTGGCCGACACCCGGCTCCCGACCGACCACGCGACCTTCCGGATGACGGCATACCGCGACGACACGGGGATGGACCACGTCGTCCTCAGCCTCGGGGTCACCGACGACGACGGCCCGGACCTTCCGCCGCCGCTGGTGCGCGTGCACTCCGAGTGCCTCACCGGCGACGCGCTGGGGTCGCGGCGCTGCGACTGCGGGGAGCAGCTGCAGCATGCGCTGCAGCTGGTCGCGCGGACGGGGCGCGGGGCCGTGGTCTACGCCCGCGGTCACGAGGGGCGGGCGATCGGCCTGGCCGAGAAGCTGCGTGCCTACGCCCTGCAGGACCGCGGCGTCGACACCGTCGACGCCAACCTGGCCCTGGGCCACCCCGCCGACGCCCGCACCTACGACCACTGCGCCGCCATGCTGCTCGACCTGGGGATGCGACGCGTCCGGCTCCTGTCCTCCAACCCGGCCAAGGAGCTGGCATTGAGCGCGCTCGGCATCGAGGTCGTGGAGCGCGTGCCGCTGGTCGTGCCGGACCGTGAGGAGAACGCCTTCTACCTCGCCACCAAGCGCGCCCGCATGGGCCACGACGAGGCTGACCAGGACGAGTGGGACCAGCTGCTGGCCGGGCGCATCCCGGCGGCCGGTGAGCTGGCCCAGCGCTACGGCGACCTGAACCGTGCGGACGGGCCGCGCGTGCTGGCCCAGCTCGGGCAGAGCCTGGACGGCTTCATCGCGAGCCGGACCGGCGACGCGGCCTTCGTCACCGGTGAGCTCGACCGTGAGCACCTGCACCGCCTGCGGGCGCTGGTGGACGCCGTGGTCGTCGGCGGGGCGACGGTGGCCTGCGACGACCCGCAGCTGACCGTCCGGGCGGTGGACGGCCCGCACCCGACCCGGGTCGTCCTCGACCCGCGCGGGGCCACCCCGGCGGACGCCGTGGTGCTCACCGACGCCACCTCCCCCACCCTGTGGGTCGTCGGGGCCGACGCCCGGGTCCGTTCGGTCGGCGACCACGTGGAGGTCGTCCGGTGGCCGGGCGCGGGCCCGATGGAGCCCCGCGCCGTCCTCGACCTGCTGGCGGCCCGCGGGCTGCACCGGGTGCTCATCGAGGGCGGCGGACGGCTGGTGTCGGCCTTCGTCCGGGCCGAGGCCGTGGACCGTCTCTACCTCACGACCGCGCCGGTGCTCATCGGCGACGGGGTGCCCGGGCTGCGGGTCGACGGTCAGGACCGGCTCACCGACGCCCTGCGTCCTACCGCCCGCCGCTACCGTCTCGGCGACGACGTCGTCACCGAGCTGGACCTGCGGCCGCTCACCGCCACGGCGCCGACCCTTGCCGACGACGTGCAGGACGCCAGCTGATGGCGGCGCCGTCGAGGACCCCATGACACCGACGCGCACCGTCGGTCCGCTTGACGCACGGCGCGGGTCCACGGGTGGGGTCGAGTCCGCGGTCGTGCTGCTGCCGCTCGGGGTGTGCATCGGCCTCCTCGCCCTCGTCTGGCCCTCGCCCGGCGTCACCACCCTCGCGCTCGCAGCGGGCCTCCTCGTGCCGGGCGTGGCGACCGCGGCCCTGCTCCGCCGACGCCCGCGTCCGGTCACCGCGGCGGATGCGGTCACCCTCGGGCGGGTGGCGCTGACGGGGGTCGTCGCCACGGCGACCGTGCTCGTGCTGGCCGGGGAGCTCCCCGGCCGCGGCTGGGCCCTGGCGGCCGTGGTCGGGCTGGCCCTGGCGCTCGACGCCGCCGACGGGTACGTCGCCCGTCGGACCGGGACCGCGAGCCAGGCAGGGGCACGGTTGGACATGGAGTCCGACGCCGCGCTGCTGCTGGTGCTGTCCGTGCTCGCCGGCCCGACGCTCGGGTGGTGGGTGATCGCGATCGGGGCGATGCGCTATCTCTTCGTCCTCGCGTCGTGGGTCCGGCCGGCGCTGCGCGGGCCGCTCGCGCCGCGAGGGTGGCGCCGGGTCGTCGCGGCGCTGCAGGGGATCGCCCTCGTCGCCGTCCTCGTGCCGGTCGTGCCGGTCGCCCTGGCCGGCGCCGCCTGCGTGGTCGCGGTCCTGCTCCTCGCCGGCTCCTTCGTGCAGGACGTCGTGGACCTGGAGACACGAGCGTGAGCACCGCAGCCCCTGGGACGGCGCGGGCATACTGGGCCACCGCGCCGGGCGAGGGCGAGGTGCGCACCGAGCCGCTGCCCGCCCCGGGACCCGACGAGGCGCTCGTGCGGGCGCTGGTCAGTGGCATCAGCCGCGGGACCGAGCTGCTCGTCCGTCGCGGCGGGGTGCCGCCCTCCCAGGCGCGGAGGATGCGCGCGCCGTTCCAGACGGGCGACTTCCCCTTCCCGGTGAAGTACGGCTACCTGTCGGTCGGCGTCGTCGAGCGGGGTCCCGACGACTGGACCGGGGCCCGCGTCTTCTGCCTGCACCCGCACCAGGACCGGTATGTCGTGCCCGTCACCGCGCTGACCCGGGTCCCGGACGCCGTCCCCACCGCCCGCGCCGTGCTGACCGGCCCGGTCGAGACCGCGCTCAACGCCCTGTGGGACGCGCCGCCGTGTGCGGGCGACCGGGTGGCGGTCGTCGGGGGCGGGCTCATCGGCGGCGCCCTCGCGCTGCTGCTGCGGCGGTTCCCGCTGTCGCGGCTGCAGGTGGTCGAGGCCGACCCCGCTCGACGCGACCGCCTCGTCGCCGCCGGTCTCGACGCCGTGGACCCCGACGTGGCCCAGGGCGACTGCGACCTGGTCCTCCACGCCTCGACGACGGCACCTGGCCTGGCGCTCGCCCTGCGGCTGGCCGGCGACGACGCCCAGGTGGTCGAGCTGTCCTGGTTCGGCTCGGCGGCACCGCAGGTGCCGCTCGGCGAGGACTTCCACTCCCGTCGCCTCACCCTCGTCGGGAGCCAGGTCGGACGGGTGGGCGCCGCCCGGCGACACCGCCGCGACCCGGCGGAGCGGCTGCGGGTCACCCTGGACCTGCTCACCGACCCCGCCTTCGACCTGCTCCTCGGCGCGCACCGCCCGTTCACGGGCGTCGTGGCCGCCGTCGAGGAGCTGGCTCGACGGCCCGACCTCACCGGGTGCGTCGTGCTGACCTACCCCGAGCCGGGCGACCCCCGGCCCTGACCCTCGAAGGAGCACGATGTTCGGACTCACCGTCACCGATCACGTCATGGTGGCGCACAGCCTGCCTGATCCGTTCTTCGGCCCGGCCCAGGGTCTGCACGGGGCGACGCTGGTGGTCGAGGCCACCTGGCGGCGGCGCGAGCTCGACGCGCACGGCGTCGTCGTCGACATCGGGGCCGCGTCGCAGGCCCTGTCAGAGGTGCTGGACCCGCTGCGCTACGCCAACCTCGACGAGCATCCCGACTTCGCGGGCCGGTTGAGCACCACCGAGGCGGTGGCCGCGCACGTGGCCCACGCCCTGGCCGAGCGGGTCCGGGCCGACCCGGACGCCGACCTCGACGGCCTCGGCGTCGTCGTGCGGGAGCACCCCGGGGCGTGGGTGACCTATGACCTGGACCTGCGGGCGTGACCGTGGCCGGTCGCCCGCCCTGGTCGTCCCGGCCGACCTGGCGGGCCCCAGCGGGGGCACCCGCTACGACGAGCGCATGATGACCGAGCTGGCCGCGAGCGGTCTCGACGTCACTGCGGAGCCGGTGCCCGGCGCCTGGCCGTCCCCCACGGGTGAGGACTGCGCGGCCCTGCGGCACGCGTTCGGGCGGCACGACGACGTGCTCGTCGACGGCCTGATCGGCTCGGCCGCACCGGAGGAGATCGAGCAGGCGCGGGCGCGGGGTGCGCGGGTCGGGGTGCTCGTGCACCTGCCGTTGCCCGCCGAGAGTGGTCTCGACGAGCCGGATCGGGCACGGCTGGCCGCCCTCGAACGGCGGGCCCTGCACGCGGCGGCCACGGTGGTCGCGACCAGCGGATGGGCCGCCGCCGACCTGCGGGAGCGCTACGGCCTCACCCATGTCCACGCGGTCGCCCCCGGCACGGACCGGGCCGAGACCGCGACCGGCAGCACGCCACCGCACCTGCTGGCCCTGGGCTCGATCACCCCGCGCAAGAACGCGCGCGGACTGCTGGAGGCGCTGGCCGGGCTGCAGGACCGGCCGTGGAGACTGTCGCTGGTCGGACCGGGCGGTTCCGACGAGGGGTATGTCCGTGCGGTGGCCGCGCGCGCGGAGGACCTTCGCGGACGGGTCCGGATGCCGGGGAGCCTCGAGGGCGATGCGCTCGAGGCGCTGTGGCGCACCGTCGACCTGCTCGTCCTGCCCTCCCGGACCGAGACCTACGGGATGGTCGTCACCGAGGCGCTGGCGCACGGCATACCGGCTCTGGTGCCTTCCGGGACCGGCGCCGTCGAGGCGCTGCACGGCTCGGGCGAGCGGGACGGCCTGCCCGAGGCGGGGGCGGTCGTGGCGGGGACGCGCGAGGAAGGATGGGCGGAGGCCCTGCGGGGTTGGCTCGACGACCCCGGGCTGCGTGACCGGTGGCGCCGTGCCGCCGCCGGGCACCGGGACCGGCTCCGCGGGTGGGACACCGCCGCGGCCGAGCTCCGGGCGGTGCTGCGGTGGTGAGCCGCCCGGTGCCCGCCGACTGGCTGGCGCTGCGCCGCGCCGCCGACCACCGGGCCCGGGAGCGCGCCGCCGGGCTGCTGCGCCGGCTCGGCGATCACGTCGGCGAGCGGACGGGTCAGGAGCTCGTCGTGCTCGACATCGGCGCGGGCACCGGCTCCAACCAGGCCTGGCTGGCACCACGCTCCCGGGGCCCAGCGCTGGGTCCTGGTCGACCACGACCCCGACCTCCTCGGGCAGGCGGGCGCTGCCGTGCCCGGCGCCGACGTGACGACCCGGCGCGCGTCGCCACGGTGGAGGAGGTCCACTCGCTCGTGCCCTCCGGCGGGGAGGTGCTGGTCACCTGCGCCGCGCTGCTCGACCTGCTCACCGTGGCAGAGCTCGACGCGCTCGCCGACGTCGTGGCCCCCATGGACCGCCCCGGGGTGGCCGCGCTCCTGAGCCTCACGGTGACCGGCGACGTCGAGATCTCCCCGCCTCACCCGGCGGACGCCGCCGTCACGGCGGCCTTCGACGCCCACCAGCGTCGTGAGGACCGGCCCGGGCCGGAGGCGACGGAGGCCATGGCCGCGGCGCTGCGCCGCCGGGGCGCGGACGTCGAGCTGGCCGCGACCGACTGGGAGCTGAACGCCTCGGACGAGTCGCTGGTGCGCCGCTACCTCCAGGACCGGGCGGCCGTGGCGGTGGAGCAGGACGCCACGCTGGCACCCCTCGCCCGCGAGTGGTTGGCCGCGCGCGAGGGCTCGCTGATGGACGGCTCGCTGCGGGTCAGGGTCGGCCACCTCGACCTGCTCAGCCTGCCCGTCGAGCCGGGGAGCGGGTCGGGTGGCTGAGACGCCCGTGCGGCCCCGGCCCAGGGTCTCGTCCTCCTCGCGAGGTCTGCCGGTGGTGCTGGTCGCCTCGCTGCAGCTGCTCGTCACCGTCGGGGTGCTGGGCTTCGTCGTCGCGTGGTGGGGGCTGGAGCCCATCACCACCGCCCTCGGCTCGCTGCCCTGGTGGGCGCTCGCGGGAGGGCTCGTGCTCGGGGCCGCGGGCGTGCTGGTCCAGGCGCTGCGCTGGCGGCTGGTCGCCCGCTACCACGGCATCCGGCTCCCGGTCGGACCCGCCGACGTCCGCTGCTGGCAGGCGTCCTTCCTCAACAGCCTGCTGCCCGGCGGCCTCGCCGGGGACGTCCTGCGCGCTGCGGACGACAGCAGCGACGCCGAGGTGAGCGCTGGTCGCAGGGCTCTGGCCAGCGGCTTCGCGGCTGTGGCCGCCGAGCGCCTGTGCGGCACGACCGTCGTCCTGGTCGCCGCGTCGGCCGCCCTCGCGCCGCACCGGCCGCTGCTGGCGGCGCTCTGCCTCGCCGGTGGCGTCGTCACGGCTACTGTGGCGTGGCGCTGGCTGCGCCGACTGCCCGCGCGGGACCTGCTCGGTGTCGGGATGCTGTCGGTGGTGGGGTGGGTGGCCTTCGCCGGCATCTTCGCGCTCGCCCTGGTCGCGGTGGCGCCCTCGACCGACCCGCGGCTCGCGCCGGGTCTCGCCGCCGTCTCGATCGCGGGCATGTCGGTGCCGGTCGGCGTCGGCGGCTGGGGAACGCGAGAGGCGGCCACCGCCTGGATCTTCTCGGTCGTCGGCCTCGACCCGGCCGCCGGGGTGGGGGTGTCGGTGGGGTATGGCGTCCTCGCCCTGGTCTCCACGCTGCCTGGTGCCGTGGTGCTGGCGGCGCGGCTCGCCCCACGGGTGCGGGAGGTAGGTCGCCCCCGCGACGGACGCCGTGCCCGGGCCGGGCCGGGCGCGAGCACGCCGGCGCGTAGGCCGGCCGCGTCGCTCAGATCACGAGCGTGATCCGGGTGCTCCCCTCACCCGGGACCAGCACCGTGCACCGGCCGGACCCACGCTCGCCGTGGGCGGTGACGGCATACTCGCCCGCACGGGGGACGTCGAGCGAGAAGGTGCCGTCCTCGCCAGTCAGCAGCGCGATGTCGGGCAGCGGCACGGGCCCCGTCTCCAGCGCCACGCGAGCGCCGGGGACGGGGCTGCCGTCGGCATCGGTGACGATGCCGTGGATGCGTGCCGTCATGCGGTGCGCTCAGCCCTTCCAGAGCTTGAGGTTGTCGAACACCGGCTTGTTGATGCGGGTGCCGCTGTTGCTGCCGGACCCACCGTAGGCGTGGATCGCCACGGCATACCGTCCGCCATCTTTGATGACGTAGACCCCGCCGCCGCTCTGGCCGCCGGCGGTGTCCAGCGTGTAGTGGACCTTCCGCGCGCTGAGCGAGGCGACGCCGCTCCAGTGGTACCACTGGGTGCCGGTGGGCTTGTCGCCCGGGTAGCCGGACATGTTGAGGGTCTTGCCGTTGAGCGTGGCGTCGGACCAGTTGGCGAAGCCGAGCCAGCCCGTCTGGTTGCCCTTGGGCTCGGTCAGCACCATCGCGCCGTAGTCGTACTCGTGGTTCGGGCTGCTGGTCCAGCCGTGCACGCTGCGCAGCTGGGCACGGGGCACGACGAACTTGCCGCAGGGCAGGCTCGCGCCGTTGCGACCGGGCATGACCTCGACGCTGCGCACCCAGCCGTGCCGCTGCGTGCCCGGGGCGTGGATGAAGACGCAGTGGCCGGCGGTGATGATGCTCTTCGGGCCGTTGAACCAGCCGGTGCCGATCCACTTGCTGCCGTCGTTGGCGGTGATGAGCAGCGAGCAGTGGACCCGCCACGGGTAGCTGCTCGTCGCGGTGATCTGGATCCGGTTGTCCGGGCCCTGGACAGACTCGGTCGAGGGGTCCGGCGGACCATACGTGGCCTCGCCGACCGGCCGCAGGCCGGAGGTGTCCGGGGCGGCCTCCTCGACCGCGAAGGCCTCCGCCATCGCGGCGGCGACCGGCTCGATGTCCCCGTTGACGCCCTGCTCGGTGCTGCCCTCGCCCGCCTGCGGCGCCTCGGTGAGCTCCTCGGTGCCGACCTCGTCGGCGGCCTCCGGCTCGGGGGCGACCGGCTCGTGCGGGTTGGTGGTGTCGTGCGACATGTGCTTCTCCTCTGTGCTGCGCACCGGCCCCTGCGCCGGTGCGTCGAGGAGGGAGAGGCGCGGGTATGCGCGCAGATACCTTCGCGCTGCTCCAGCTCGACCACGGCGTCGAGGAAGCGCGGGCCGGGGCCCTGCGCGGCCAGCACTCAACGCCGGACGGAGCCTGGGCGGCTCGTTCCTCGACACCGACATCGAGGACGAGCTGGCCATGATCTCGCTCAACATCACCTCCCAGGTCCTGCTCGCCAAGCACGTCAGCGCCGCCATGGCCGAGCAGGGCCACGGCCGGATCCTCATCACGTCCTCGTTGTCCGCGCTCACGCCGACCCCGTACGAGTCGATCTACGGCCCGACCCGGGCCTTCATGCTGAGGTTCGCCCAGGGCCTGCGCGAGGAGATGTGAACCGCCTGTAAGTGTGGGAGTGGCTGGCCTGGGGCTGGCTGGCAGGATGGCGGCGGTCTCTCGGATCTGGTGTGACTCGTGAATCGCCTGACCC
>NZ_MKJZ01000014.1:0-24872 GCF_001942225.1 Serinicoccus sp. CUA-874
CGCGGGCCAGCGCTGCTCCTGCGCCGCGGCGGTCAAGGCGCGGACGCCGGCACGGCACACGGCACCGGTCGAGGGTCCGGACCACCAGCGCCCCTCGCCGGGTTCCCCCACGCCCCCCACTCCGCCCGGGGCCCGCTTCGCTCGCTCGTTCCCGTCGTTCCGGGCAACCAGGCTCGCTGCGCTCGCGGTTGCCCGGGGTCAGTCCTCGACGATCTCGCCCTCGGTGATCTCCTCGGGGTCGTCGTGGTCCTCGGGCCCCTCGTCCTGCGACTCGTCGCGGGCGACCTCGGCCTCGGCGAGCAGGCGGTAGAGGTCGCGTCGGGTGCGGTCGAGCAGGTCGGCCGCCTCCTGGTTGAGCTCGACCTGCCCGGACTGGCCCACCGCCTGGGTGGCCATCGCCACGCTGCCCAGCGCCTTCCACAGCGTCCCGGCGCTGCTGCGCTGCTCCCGGCCGCCGTGACCGCCGTGTCCAGCCCGCCCGTGGCCGCGACCCCGGTGGCTGTGCCGCTCGCCCCGCCCGCGCTGCCCCGCCCAGGGGTCGTCCGGCTCCTCGCCGCCGGCCCAGCCCTGCGGGGGCAGGTCCTCCGCGGCGGCGCGACCGGCCTCGGTGAGCTCGTAGGCGCGGCGCCCGTCGACCTCGGTCTGGGAGACCAGGCCCTCGTCCTCGAGCTGGGCGAGCGCGGGATAGATCGCGCCAGAGCTCGGCCGCCACGCGCCGCCGGAGCTCTGCTCGATCTCCTGCATGAGCTGGTAACCGTTCATCGGCTCCCGCTGCAGCAGGTGCAGCACCGCGTTGCGGACGTCGCCGCGGCGCGCCCGACGCGGGCCGCCCTGGGGGCCGAAGCCCTGCGGACCGAAGGGGCCTCCGCGCCGGCCGCGGCCGCCGGGGCCCTGCGGACCGAAGGGCCCGCCCTGCTGGCCGAAGACCTGGCCGAGCAGGCCGTGGGGTCCGAAGATCTGGTCATCGAGGTTGCCGAAGCCACCGAAGTTCTGTCCAGACGTCATGTGCGTCCCCTCTCTCGTCGCTGGCGCGGAGGTTCCGCGCGTCATACGTCGAGACTAACAAGATGTGTCTCGTCATGTCAACGACATATCGTTATTTGTATGAGTGTGCGTCTGGTCACATACCTATGCACGGGGTTGACGCGGCGGCATCCGAGGAGGTTGTATGTCCTCCATGCAGTGCTTCGTTCTCGTACTCATTACCTAAGGACGCGCCGTCGGCCGATCCTCGTCATCGACGCGTCCTCCCCTCGCCAGCCCATCGGGCCGAGGGGTTTTTGTTGCCACTGCCCACACCACCGGACGTCAGGACCCACCCCATGACCGCCACCCACATCCCCGACGGGGCCACCACGACCGCTCCCGGCGACACCGGCGGCACCTCGACCGCCGCCGAGCGCAGGACCGGCGCCGAGGCGCTCGTGGGCACGCTGGAGCGGCTCGGCGTCGAGCACGTCTTCGGGCTGCCGGGGGGCGCGGTGCTCCCGCTCTACGACGCGCTCTACGGCGCGAAGGTCCGCCACATCCTGGTGCGGCACGAGCAGGGTGCCGGCCACGCCGCGCAGGGGTATGCCGCCGCCACCGGCAAGGTGGGCGTCTGCCTGGCGACCTCCGGGCCGGGGGCGACCAACCTGGTCACCGCGCTCGCCGACGCCAACATGGACTCGGTGCCGATGGTCGCGATCACCGGCAACGTCGCCAGCACCGCCATCGGGTCGGACGCCTTCCAGGAGGCAGACATCCGGTCGATCTCCATGCCGGTCACCAAGCACTCCTTCCTCGTCACCGACCCGGACGAGATCGCGGCCACCGTCGCCTCGGCCTTCCACATCGCCTCCACCGGCCGCCCCGGCCCGGTGCTCGTCGACGTGACCAAGGACGCCCTCGTCGCCGCGGCCGACGAGTCGATGCAGCAGCTGCCGATGCCGGGCTACCGCACCCCCAGCAGCCCCGCCCCCGAGGCGGTCCGCGACGCCGTGGAGCTCATGCTCACCGCGCGCCGGCCGGTCCTCTACGTCGGCGGCGGCTGCCTGCGCGCGGGCGCCTCCCGGCAGGTCCGCGATCTCGCCGAGCTGACGGGCATACCCGTCGTCACCACGCTCATGGCCCGCGGCGTCTTCCCCGACAGCCACCCGCAGCACATGGGGATGCCCGGGATGCACGGCAGCGTCGCCGGGGTCGCGACGCTGCAGAAGTCCGACCTCATCGTCAGCCTCGGCGCGCGCTTCGACGACCGGGTGACCGGCGCCAAGCACACCTTCGCCCCGGACGCGACGATCGTGCACGCCGACATCGACCCCGCCGAGATCGGCAAGAACTTCCCCACGGCGGTCGGTGTGGTCGGTGACGCCCGCGACACGATCGCGCTCATGCTGACCGAGTGGACCCGGCGGACCGCCGCCGGGGCCTCGCCGCAGCACGAGGCGTGGGTGCGGCGCTGCCGCTCCTGGAAGGAGCGCTACCCGCTCGGCTACGACGCGCCCTCGGACGGCGCCCTCGCACCGCAGCTGGTCATCGAGCGGCTCGGGGCGCTCTCCGACCCGGGCACGATCTTCGCCGCCGGCGTCGGCCAGCACCAGATGTGGGCCAGCCAGTTCATCACCTACGACGAGCCGCGCCGCTGGCTCAACTCCGGCGGCCTCGGGACGATGGGGTATGCCGTGCCCGCCGCCATGGGTGCCAAGGTCGGCATGCCGGACTCGACCGTCTGGGCGATCGACGGCGACGGCTGCTTCCAGATGACCAACCAGGAGCTCGCGACCTGCTCGGTCGAGGGCATCCCGATCAAGGTCGCGATCATCAACAACGCCGCCCTCGGCATGGTCAAGCAGTGGCAGGCGCTGTTCTACTCCGAGCGGTTCAGCCACTCCCAGCTGCCGTCGATGCAGGTGCCGGACTTCGCCACGCTCGCCACGGCCTACGGCTGCGTCGGGCTGCGCTGCGACCGCGCCGAGGACGTCGACGCCACGATCGAGGCGGCCATGGCGGTCGACGACCAGCCGGTCGTGGTGGACTTCCGGGTCAGCCAGGACGCCATGGTCTGGCCGATGGTCGCCGCCGGCACGAGCAACGACGACATCCAGCACGCCCGCGACGTGCGTCCCGACTTCGGGGAGGACGAGTGACCCTGCTGTCCGACTACCCGCCCCGCGACGCCGACGTCCCGACGCCGGCCCCCGCATACCGACCCCACACCACCCAGCACCACCCGACGAAAGGCACCACCATGAGCGACGCTGCTCGTACCCGTCACGCGCTGTCCGTCCTGGTCGAGAACAACCCCGGCGTGCTCGCCCGGGTCTCCGTCCTCTTCGCCCGGCGCAACTTCAACATCGACCACCTGGTCGTCGGGCCGACCGAGGACAACAAGGTCTCCCGCATGACGATCGTCGTCAACGTCAACGCAGAGCAGCTGCACAAGGTCACCAGTCAGCTCGACAAGCTCGTCGAGGTCATCCACATCGAGGAGCTCGAGGACGCCGACGCGATCCGCACCAAGCTCTGGCAGATCAACGACAACGGTCCGCGCCCGGTCGGCGCGATGGCCGCCGCCGCCTTCTGATCACGTGCTGGGGGCTTCGCCCCCCGCATGCCCCCAACTGCACGTGCTGGGGGCTTCGCCCCCCGCATGCCCCCCACCTGCGAGGACCTCGCTTCGCTCGGACGCACTGTCTGTTCCGGTGAACCAGGCTCGCTGCGCTCGCGGTTCACCGGGGCTCCGCCCCTCCACCCACCGCTCGACTCACCACCTACCCCACAGGAGAACTCCAGCTCATGGCCACGATGTACTACGACGACGACGCCGACCTCTCGCTGATCCAGAACCGCACGGTCGCCGTCCTCGGCTACGGCAGCCAGGGCCACGCCCACGCGCTGTCGCTGCGCGACTCCGGGGTCGACGTGCGCGTCGGGCTCGCCGAGGGCAGCAGCAGCCGGGCCAAGGCGGAGGCCGAGGGCCTGCGCGTCGTCACGCCCGCGGAGGCGTGCGCCGAGGCCGACCTCGTCATGGTGCTCGTCCCGGACCACGTGCAGCGCCTCGTCTACCGCGACGCGATCGAGCCCAACCTGCAGGAGGGCGACGCGCTCTTCTTCAGCCACGGCTTCAACATCCGGTTCGGCTACATCGAGCCGCCGGCCGGGGTCGACGTCTGCATGGTGGCGCCGAAGGGCCCGGGGCACCTCGTCCGCCGCGAGTACGTCGACGGGCGTGGCGTGCCGGTGCTCGTCGCGGTCGAGCAGGACGCGTCCGGCCAGGCCAAGGAGCTGGCGCTGTCCTACGCCTCCGCGATCGGCGGGCTGCGGGCCGGCGGCATCGAGACGACCTTCACCGAGGAGACCGAGACCGACCTCTTCGGCGAGCAGGCGGTGCTGTGCGGCGGCATGAGCCAGCTGGTGCAGTACGGCTTCGAGACGCTCACCGAGGCCGGCTATCAGCCGGAGGTGGCCTACTTCGAGTGCCTGCACGAGCTCAAGCTCATCGTCGACCTGATGTACGAGGGCGGCATCGCCAAGCAGCGCTGGTCGGTCTCCGACACCGCGGAGTACGGCGACTACGTCTCCGGTCCGCGGGTCATCGACCCCTCGGTGAAGGAGAACATGCAGGCGGTGCTCGAGGACGTGCGCAACGGCGCCTTCGCCGACCGCTTCATCTCCGACCAGGACAACGGGCGGCGCGAGTTCGAGGAGCTGCGGGCCAAGGGCGCCGCCCACCCCATCGAGGAGGTCGGCAAGGACCTGCGCGGCATGATGGCGTGGGTCAAGGGGCACGAGGCCGACGGCGACTACGTCGAGGGGTCGGCCGCGCGTGGCTGAGGTCGACGTCAAGCCGCGCTCCCGGGACGTCACCGACGGCCTGGAGAAGACCGCCGCCCGCGGGATGCTGCGCGCGGTCGGGATGGGTGACGACGACTGGGCCAAGCCGCAGGTCGGCGTCGCCAGCAGCTGGAACGAGATCACCCCCTGCAACCTCTCGCTGGAGCGGCTCGCGGGGGCGGTCAAGGACGGCGTGCACGCAGCCGGCGGCTACCCGCTGGAGTTCGGCACGATCTCGGTCTCCGACGGCATCTCCATGGGGCACGAGGGGATGCACTTCTCCCTCGTCTCGCGCGAGGTCATCGCGGACTCGGTCGAGACCGTCATGTCGGCCGAGCGGCTGGACGGCTCGGTGCTGCTCGCCGGCTGCGACAAGTCGCTCCCGGGCATGCTCATGTCCGCGGCCCGCCTCGACCTGGCCTCGGTCTTCGTGTATGCCGGGTCGATCCTGCCCGGCATCGCCAAGCTCTCCGACGGCTCGGAGAAGCAGGTGACGATCATCGACGCCTTCGAGGCGGTCGGTGCCTGCTCGCGCGGTCTGATGAAGCGCGAGGACGTCGACGCGATCGAGCGGGCCATCTGCCCCGGCGAGGGGGCGTGCGGCGGGATGTACACCGCCAACACCATGGCGGCCGCCGCGGAGGCGCTCGGGATGTCGCTGCCCGGCTCCGCGGCCCCGCCGGCCACCGACCGTCGGCGCGACGGCTTCGCGCGGCGCAGCGGCGAGGCGGTCGTCGGGATGCTGCGGCAGGGCATCACGGCGCGGCAGATCCTCACCCGCGAGGCCTTCGAGAACGCCATCGCGGTGACGATGCCTTCGGCGGATCCACCAACGCGGTGCTGCACTTGCTGGCGATCGCCCACGAGGCGGAGGTGGAGCTCTCGCTCGAGGACTTCCGCCGGATCGGCAGCCGCGTCCCGCACCTGGCCGACGTCAAGCCGTTCGGGCAGCACGTGATGGTCGACGTGGACCGGATCGGCGGCATACCGGTGGTCATGCAGGCGCTGCTCGACGCCGGGCTGCTGCACGGGGACGTGCTGACCGTCACCGGGCGGACCATGGCCGAGAACCTCGCCGACCTGCAGGCCCCGCCGCTGGACGGCACGGTGCTGCGGCAGATGGACGACCCGATCCACGCGACCGGCGGGCTGACGATCCTCGAGGGCACGCTCGCGCCCGGGGGAGCGGTGGTGAAGTCCGCGGGCTTCGACTCCGACGTCTTCGACGGGACCGCGCGCGTCTTCGACGGCGAGCGGGCCGCCATGGACGCCCTCGAGGACGGCACCGTCGCCGCCGGTGACGTCGTCGTCATCCGCTACGAGGGCCCCAAGGGCGGGCCCGGTATGCGGGAGATGCTCGCCATCACCGGCGCGATCAAGGGCGCCGGGCTCGGCAAGGACGTGCTGCTCATCACCGACGGCCGCTTCTCCGGCGGGACCACCGGGCTGTGCGTCGGGCACATCGCGCCCGAGGCCACCGAGGGCGGTCCCATCGCGCTGGTGCAGGACGGGGACCCGATCACCCTGGACGTGGCCAACGGTCGCCTCGACCTGGGCGTGGACGAGGCCGAGCTGGAGCGCCGCCGGGCGTCCTGGTCGGCCCCCGAGCCGCCCGAGCGCGCCCGCCGCGGCGTCCTGGCGAAGTACGTCGCGCTCGTCCGCTCGGCCTCCGAGGCGCCGTCACGCACTGAGGGGGCGCCGGCGCCCGTCAGCCGTCTCCCGCGTGCAGGTCGTCGATGACCTGCTGGACCTCGCGTTGCACCTCGGGGTCGACCTCGCGGGCGGCGACGTCGCGCCCGAGCAGGGCGTCGACGAGCTCGCCGACCTTCGCCGCGATCCGCTCGTAGGCCGCGTCGAGGTCGGTGCGGCCCTCGAGCGAGGTCAGGTCGTCCCAGTCGATCTGCTGGAGCCCGTGCGTCGGCATCTGCACCTTCTCCTCCTCGGTCAGGCCCATGGTCACCACGACGTCGGAGGTGAGGACCATAGGTGACCGACGAGCGGCAGCCCGATGACGTCTGCGGTCAGCCGGCGCCGCGGTAGCGGGCCATCTGCCTCAGCCGGTCGCAGGCGTCCTTGCGCAGCAGGATCTCCAGGTAGTGCGGGGTCCGGCAGTGCAGCTCGAGCTCGCGGTAGCTGTCCTCGACGACGAAGGTGACCTCGGCCTCGGTGAAGAGCCCGTGGAAGTGGGCGGCTAGCTCGGCGGCGATGGAGGTCAGCACGTCCGGCGCCATCGCGGTCATGCCCTCATCCAACGCCCGGGCGGCGACGCCGAGGTGAAGCTGCGGTGACGTGTCGGGGCACGTCGTGCGACGTCCGGGGGGGGTCAGGCCATCTCGCCCTGGAGCCGGCGCACCCAGTCACGCTTGACCGAGCGCCACCCCTCGTCCGTCAGCCCACGGCGCCAGTAGGGCGACAGCGAGACGTGCTCGCGCGAGGCCAGCCCGCCGTCCCGCAGCGCGTGACCGACGGCCCGGATCGACTCGGCCTCGCCGTGGACGAAGGCGGTGACCACGCCCTCCAGCCGGGGGAGCGCGGCGACCGCGTCCGCGAGCAGCCGGGTGAGCGACTCCTCGTCCTGCGCCCCGCCCCGGTGCACGAAGTGCACCTCGAGCGCACCGGGCGAGGTCAGCTCCACCTCCTCGTCGGCGTCCTCGACCTCGATCACCGCCCGGACCGGCATGCCGTCACGGACCTGCTCGGCGCACGCCGCGATGGCCGGGAGGGCGGACTCGTCGCCGACCAGCAGCACCGCGTCGACGTCCGCGGGAGGGGAGTAGTCGCCGGCGGGCCCGCGCAGCTGCAGCCGATCCCCCGGGCGGGCGTGCAGGGCCCAGCGGCCGGCATACCCCACCTCGCCGTGCACGACGAAGTCGATGGTGAGCTCGCGACGCTCCCGGTCCCAGGCGCGGACGGTGTAGCGCCGGGGGTAGGGTCGCTGATCCCGCGGCAGGTCGCGGGTCGCCTCGTCCTCGAAGGGCGGCTGGTAGCGCGCGCCCTCGGGCAGGAAGAAGGCGTTGACGTAGGAGTCCGCGAACTGCGGGTCCTGGAAGTCGGTGAGCCCCTCCCCGCCGAGGACGACGCGCACCAGGTGAGGGGTGAGCCGTTCGGTGCTCACGACCGTGCCGTACATGGGTCTCCTTCGAGGGATGTCAGGGAAGAGACAAGGGTATCCTCACCCGATTTAGGACACGTCAGCCGGGGTGGGTGTGGGCCGGTGGAGCGCCTGCTGCACCATGACAGACTTCCCGGTATGCCCTCGCGCCCGCTGGACCAGATCCTCGCCGACCCCTCGGGCCAGTCCTGGGCGATCCTCTGGCGCGCCGCGGAGGGCGAGGCCGAGGTGGTCCTCGGGGAGGTCGAGGACCTGGACCTGCTGGCCCAGATCCCCCGCCCGGGCGAGGGTGCGCCGGTGCTCGCGATGGTGCCCTTCCGGCAGATCGCCGAGCGAGGCTTCGCCGCGCACGACGACGGCACCCCGCTGCGGGTGCTGCGGGCCGCGCAGACCCAGCGGATCTCGGTCGACGACCTCGTCGAGGCGCTCCCGACCGGGGAGATCGAGGTCGCCGCCGAGCGCTTCAGCGTGGAGGACGGCGCGTATGCCCGCACCGTGGAGCAGGTCATCGAGGAGGAGATCGGCGAGGGCGAGGGGGCCAACTTCGTCATCCGCCGCGACGTCCTGGCCCACTGCCGCAGCGACCAGGCGGTCGCGGCGCTCACCTGGCTGCGCCGGCTCCTCGTCGACGAGCGCGGGGCCTACTGGACCTTCGCCGTGCACACCCCCGGGCACACCCTCGTCGGCGCGACCCCGGAGCGGCACGTCAGCGTGCGCGACGGCCGGGTGTGGATGAACCCGATCTCCGGCACCTTCCGCCACCCTGCCGACGAGGCCGAGGTGGAGCCTGAGTTCAGGGCCTTCGTCAAGGACACCAAGGAGACCGAGGAGCTCTTCATGGTGGTCGACGAGGAGATGAAGATGATGGCCCAGATCTGCCACGACGGCGGCCGGATCACCGGGCCCTACCTGGCGCAGATGGCGCACCTGACGCACACGGAGTACCTCCTCGACGGCCGCAGCGACGCCGACGTCCGCGACGTGCTCCGCACGACGATGTTCGCCCCCACCGTCACCGGGTCGCCGATGGAGAACGCCTGCAGCGTCATCGCCCGGCACGAGCCGGACGGCCGCGGCTACTACTCTGGTGTGCTCGCGCTGCTGGAGCAGGACGAGCAGGGGGGCGAGCGGCTGGACGCCCCCATCCTCATCCGCACCGCCCACCTCACCGACGACGGCACGGTCCGGGTCAGCGCCGGCGCCACCCTGGTGCGGCACAGCGACCCGGCCTCGGAGTGCGCGGAAACCACCGCCAAGGCCCGTGGGGTCCTCTCGGCGCTCGGGCTGCGCCCGCGCCGGGCGCCGGGCCACGCCCTCGACCTGCAGGCGCTGCCCGGGGTCGCCGCCGACCTGGAGACGCGCAACGAGTCGCTGTCGCCCTTCTGGCTCACGCCGCAGCTCCCGCCCGGACCCCGAGCTGCTCGCACCCGCGTCCTGGTCGTTGACGCCGAGGACACCTGGACCCAGATGCTGGCCCACATGCTCCGACACCTGGGCCTGGTGCCGGAGGTCCGCCGCTGGGAGCAGGTCACCGAGGCGGACGTGGCCGGTCCCGGATCACCCTTCGACCTGGTGCTCTACGGCCCCGGCCCGGGGGATCCCACCGACCTGTCGGACCCGCGGATCGCGGCGCTGCACGCGCTGCTCGCGGCCCGGCTGCGGACCGGCGCCCCGGTGCTGGCGGTCTGCCTGTCGCACCAGGTCCTGGCCACGATCGCCGGGCTGGCGGTCACCAAGCTCCCCGCCCCCAACCAGGGGGTGCAGCTGCCGGTCGACCTGTGGGGCGAGGTGCGCCGCATCGGGTTCTACAACACCTTCGTCGCGCGACCGGGCACCCCGACGGTCGGGGAGGTGGTGCTCGAGCAGGCCGTGCACCCGCCGGACGACGCGGTGGTGGGCCTGCGGGGCCGCCGGGTGGCCAGCATCCAGGGGCACGCCGAGTCGGTGCTCTCCCGGGACGGCCTACTGACGCTCCACGGGCTCGTCCGGCAGGCCCTTCAGTACTAAGGCTGGGCGGTGTCCCTTCCAGAGTGCAGATACCGTCCGAACTCGATCAGAAGCCCGCTGACCATGACCGAGAGGCCGATCAGCGGAGCAAAGGGACGGAGAGTAGCGCCCAGGGCGACGCCTAAATCCGCCATGAGCACGAGGGACACCCAGATGAGTGGACCAGCCACGGCCCCCGCGAGAATAAAGCCGTAGGCCGGTTTGTCTTCTGCGTCAGGAAACATGGTCCGAGCGTACGTCTCTGGCGGACCAAACCTCGCCTCAAGTGCGGAATCTGAAAGGCCAGGGGTCAGCGATCCTTCAGCTTGACGGATCTCCTTCTCGGAGACGTGAGATGACTTGAGGGCCGCTCGCAGGCGGCGTCGATACATTGACATTGTGGTTGTTTCCCAAAGTGTGATTGAGCTGAGCCCAGGCCCTCAAGCCATCTTTCAGATAGTCTACCCCTCCGGGCGTTAAAGCAAACTGACTGCCCGCCACACCTTCTTGGGGATCTTGCTGGCCGTTTGACAACATCCCTTCTCGCTCCAGTTTCAAGAGTAGTGGATAAACCTGGGCCGGAAGGTGATAACCGAAGCCGCACTCGACAAGTCGCTGACACACTTTATCCATAGGTAGGCGTCCAGCTTCGTGAACTCGAAGCACAGACAACTCCAAAAGAGCGTCCAGAATGCGCCGCCGCCACTCAGATACGTCATTCACTAGAGTTGACCTCTTGCTCCTCGCCCTTTGTCAAAGTTAGAGTATCAGAGGGTGCCCGCGCGGTGCTGCGAACACCCCGCGGGCGCCTCTGACCTTTTCTACAGGCCGAAGAGCCACTTCACGGCGTCGTACACAGCACCGCCGGAGATGGCGGTGCCGCCAAAGGTGAACGTCTTCTTGATCCACGTTGGCACCTTGGTGTCCCACCACTTGACGAAGATGGTCCTGCCCTGCGCCACCTTACTGATGATGGTGTCGTACCATGACCGCGCGGTCTTCTTTAGTGCGAACATGGCTGTTTTCACAGCGGCGCGGATGGCCCAGACAGGTGCTGCATTCTGCGACGGCAAGCCCGCGCCTGTGCTGTTGCTCTCGCTGGCCCCCGAAGGTGCAAGTGGCACAGGTGTACTGTGCGCCCCTGAAGGCAGGCTGACCTGTTGGGCTGAGAAGTAAGAATTCAGAGTCGAGGAGGCCGCCACTCGAACTGAGCTCGTTTGAGCTGACGCGACTGGCGCTGCTCCTATTCCTAGGCCGATCGATGCGCTGACTGCTAGGGCGACAATCCGCGTCCGACGAGCGTTGCGTGCATTGTGCATGGTTTCTCCCCTTCGAGAATCGGTTTCCCCGTCGAAGCTCTTCGACGCGTTCACTCTAGATCCGTTACCGGCGCCCGGCAAGAGTTGCAAGGTCAAGAAATAGTAAAGGAATCTTCTCTCGAGGGGCGAGCCCAAGCCTGCACCTTTCCCCTCTGAGGTAGCACGGTGTCCCCGTGTCGTTGAGCGGCTGTGACGTTGGGGTGCAACAGGGCAGCAGCTACCGGTTCAGCTGGGGGGTAGATGGGCGGTTGCTGAGTCGAGGCGGGTGAAGGGGTGGGTGTGTGAGGGGCGAGTCGAGCGGGTGGGGTCCGAGGTGGTGACTTGCCGCCTCGTTCGGTTCGTCCGGCTTGACCAGGACGAAGAGGCGGCGGGTCAGGACGCCGAGGCTGAGGAAGTGGCGTTGTTCGACCCATCGGCGTCGTGCCGCTCCACGACGATGGGGCCGACGAGGCGGATGATTGAGCGATCTGGGAACATGTTGACCGCGTGTGTGCGGCGGCGGAATCCCCGGCGCAGCCGCTCACTCGGGTTGTTGGATCAGATCTCGCGCCGTTCTCACTGGTGGGCGGTGGACCCCAGGATGTCGGCTTCGTACAGCTCCGGGTCGTTCGAGATCGAGGCAACTTCTCGTTCAGGGGACAAGCGCCCCGGCCTAGCGCTTGCGGCGGACGTAGAGCTGCTTGCGGACGTGGGCGACGACCGTGCCGTCCTCGGTGACGACGTCGTTGTCGAACCAGCGCAGCACCTTGGCGCCGTCCGCCGCCTCGGCCCGCAGCTCGTCGAGCACCTCCTCGCGGAGGTCGAAGGTGGCGCTCACCGCCCTCCGCTCGGGCGAGACGAACTCGATCTCGGCGGCCTTGTCCCACACGACATACCCCGGACCCAGGTTGCGCAGCACCATGAGCATCCAGAACGGGTCGACCATCGCCACCAGGGAGCCGCCGAAGAGGGTGCCGACGTAGTTCGTCGTGAGCGGGGTGTGCGCGAGCCGGACGCGGACGTGCCGGAAGTCGGCCGACATCGCCTGGATCCGGATCCCGGAGAAGAGGAACGGCGGCCAGGCGTTCATCCCGTGCCGCAGCGCCCGTGCCGATCCGGCGAGGGCCTTGAGCCGGGACACGCGCTGGTCGGGCCGCGTGCGGGGAGAGGAGGTCACCGCGCCACTGTATGCACGGGACCACCGTGCCGACTCACCCGGCGACGGCGAGGAGGGCGTCGGCGTCGTCCTCGATCTGGTCAGCGGTCACCAGATCACCGGCCCCGTCCTCGAGGGTGGTGGTCCAGGTGCTGACCGCCTGCTCGAGGACACCGCCCCCGACGAGGTCGGTCCGCAGGCGGGTGAGCTCCGCCTCGTAGGCCGCAGCCCACTCCTCGTCGGCCAGGAAGGTCTCGACGAGCGGGTGGGAGCGGCTCATCGTGCCGCCCCGGCCGCCGGGCAGCTCGTCGCCCTCCACGCCGGGTGGCTGCACGCCCTCAGGCATCTCGCCCTCCTCGACGGGGGGTGGCTCCATGCCCTCGGGTACCTGGCCGTCCTCGAAGGTGGGCATTCCGCCGCCCGCGCCGCCCCCGCCGGGCCCACCTCCGGCATTCATCGCCCCGAAGGACAGGTTGTGGTCCCAGGCCACGACGGTGAACTGCTCGGTCGAGGAGTCCCAGAAGAGGTAGGAGTTGTTGCCCGGCCCGTCGATGTCGTCCTGTTCTGGATGATCTCCTGCACCGCGAGGTAGGTCGCGAAGGACTCGAGGTCGACCAGCTCCGGCAGGCGCTGCGCGATCTCCTCCTCCGTGCCGTTGTGCAGGAGGTCGAGCAGCTCGATGAGCGGCCGGTAGTCGTGCTCGCCGGCCTCGATGTCGAAGGCGGTCGAGTAGTCGCCGTCCTCGCCCCGCCACGACCAGTCACCCTCCGCCTCGGACTTGTAGAGGACGCTGTCCTCACCAGCCTCCGGGAAGGCGTCCGTCACCCAGGCGTCATCGAGGTTCTGGACGGTGAGCCGGAGCTCCTCCTCACTGCCGTTGACCGAGAAGCGGGTCGCGACCGCCGCTGTCGAGGCGAGACCTGCGGCGGACAGCACGTCGAGGGAGACCGCCTCGTTGAGCGACGTCTCCGTGGTGTTGGACCGGACCGTGATGTCGCTGTAGCCCTCCAGGGTCTGGTCGTCGACGAACTTGTCCAGACGGATCCGCAACGGGAGTTCCTGCGCCGGGGTGTCGGTCGAGATCCCGCGCAAGGACGAGTTGCCCTTGAGCTTGAGGCCGACGTCCTCGAAGGTCTGGCCGTCGATGGTGACGGTGCCCCTGACCCACTCCTTCTCGCCGGTGTCGAGGTAGGTCTGGATCATCCCGGTGAGGGTGTCCTCGTCGACCGTGACGTCGATGGTGTGGACCTCCGTCGCGGTGAACAGCGCGCTGGTCACCTCCAGCGCCGATCCCGGCGCCGAGGCGGTCGTGCTCGCCGAGTCCTCCGCCGCCGAGGAGACGGCGCTCTCGCCCGTGACGAGAGGTGCGGCGCAGCCGGCGAGTGCGAGCGCGGCGACGAGCCCGAGGGTCGTGGTCGGGCGGTGGTGTCGTCTCATGGCACGAGTCCACCCGTCGCGGCTGTGCCGAGGGGCTGCCACGGCTGTGACCTCGCTGTGCAGTCCCCAGCCCCCCACATGCGGGAGCCGCGGGTGTCTCAGGGGCAGACCCGCGGCTCGTCGCGTGGCCAGGGGCGGGGTCGAACCGCCGACCTTTCGATTTTCAGTCGAACGCTCGTACCAACTGAGCTACCTGGCCGGGAGTAGTGGTCCGGCGTGGCCCCGGATCGCTCCGGTGACCACGCCGCTCCTACTCTGCGACCCCGACGGGACTCGAACCCGCGACCTCCGCCGTGACAGGGCGGCGCGCTAACCAACTGCGCCACGGGGCCTCGATGTGTCAGGTCGAGACCTGGTGCATCCCCAACGGGATTCGAACCCGTGTTACCGCCGTGAAAGGGCGGGGTCCTAGGCCACTAGACGATGGGGACCTATCCGTTGAGGACGACGATGAGCATACGTGATCGCCGGGGCGCGGACCAAAACGCCTCAGACGATGCTCTCCGGGGACCGTGACCACGCCAGGAGCCGCTCCAGCGGCCACGTGTTGACGACCCGCTCGGGGGGCACGTCGTAGCGGACGGCGCGCTCGCAGCCGTAGTCGAGGAAGTCCAGCTGGCCGGGGGCGTGGGCGTCGGTCGAGATGGCGAAGACGCAGCCGGTCTCGACCGCGAGGGTGAGCAGCTCCCCGGGCGGGTCCTGACGCTCGGGGCGCGAGTTGATCTCCACCGCCGTCCCCGTCTCCGCGCACGCCGCGAAGACCGCCGCGGCGTCGAACTCGCTGGGCGGACGGAGGCGGGAGCCGCTGCGGCCTCCCTTGTCCCCCCGGCGGGGCATGACCCGTCGCCCGGTGCAGTGGCCCAGGACGCTGGTGAGCGGGTTGCGGACCGCGGCGACCATCCGGCGGGTCATCGCCGCCTTCTCCATCGTCAGCTTGGAGTGCACCGAGGCGACCCGCACGTCGAGCTCACCGAGCAGCTCGGTCTCCTGGTCCAACGCACCGTCGTCCAGGATGTCGACCTCGATCGCCTTGAGCAGGGTGAAGCCGGAGGCGCTGGTCTGCGCGTTGACGGCGTCCACGACCGCCAGCTGCCGGCGCAGCCGCGCGGCGGTGAGACCGCCCGCCACGGTCAGCCGGGGGGAGTGGTCGGTCAGCGCGAGGTAGTCGTGGCCCAGCTCGATCGCGCTGGCCACCATCTCCTCGATCGGGCTGCCGCCGTCGGACCAGTCCGAGTGGCTGTGCAGGTCGCCGCGCAGCAGCTCCCGCACCGGCGCCCCGCCCTGGACCAGCGGCTCACCGGCCGCGGCCTCCAGGTCGGCCAGCTTGTCAGGGACGTCCCCGTGGACCACCGCCTCGATGACCGCCGAGGTCGACGGGCCGATCCCGGGCAGGTCGCGCAGGGTGCCTGCCGCGACGCGGCGCCGGACCTCGTCCTCGCCGAGGGGCAGGATGGTCGCAGCTGCCTTGCGGTAGGCCTCGACCCGCCGGGTCTCCTCGCGCGAGCGCTCCAGCAGGAAGGCGATCCGGCGCAGGGCGTCGACCGGCTCGAGGTCCGGTGCGCTGCTCATGGGGGCGACTCTACGACCGAGCGACGACCTACGCTGCGGGCATGTCCACGATCCGCGCCGCCCGCTTCGCCGACCTCGACAACCGGGTCCTGCACGACCTGCTCCGGCTGCGCGTCGACGTCTTCGTCGTCGAGCAGGAGTGCGCCTACCCCGAGATCGACGGCCGCGACGTCGAGGAGACCACGGTGCACCTGTGGACCGACGTCGACGGAGGGGTCGCCGCGACCGTCCGGATCCTGGTGGACGACGACGGCACCCGGCACCTCGGCCGTGTCGCGACGCACCGCGACCACCGGGGTCAGGGGTATGCGGCCGCGCTGCTGCGCGAGGGGCTGGACCGGCTCGGTCCCGGGCCGGTCCACCTCGGCGCCCAGGCGCACCTGGAGCAGTGGTACGCCCGGCTGGGTTTCCGCCGCAGCGGCCCCGACTACCTGGAGGACGGGATCCCGCACCTGCCGATGGTGCGGGACTGAGCGCCCCCGACTACCGCCGCGACTGCCGCCGGAAGTCCTCGCCGAGGTACTCCAGCGCGAGCCGGGCATACACCTGCTGCTCGGTGACCGTGCGCTCGCCGCGGTGGTCGCCGCCGACGAAGCTCACGGCCCAGTGCATGAGCGTCGCGAGCTGGTTCTTGAAGCCGATGAGGTAGAAGAGGTGGACGGCGAGCCAGGCCACCCACGCCGGGTAGCCGGTGAGCTCGATCCGGCCGCGTTTCATCACCGCGCGGAAGCGGGAGATCGTGGCCATGGAGCCCTTGTCGAAGTAGCGGAACTCCTGTCCGGTCTCCTCGCCGCGCAGTCGCCGCAGGATCTGGTCGGCGACGTGACGGGCCCCCTGGATGGCGCCCTGCGCCACCCCCGGAACCCCGTCGACGGCCGCGAGGTCCCCCACGACGAAGACCTCGGGGTGGCCGGGCAGGCTCAGGTCGGGCAGCACCTTGACCCGGCCGGCCTTGTCCAGCTCGGCGCCGGCCTGCTCGGCGACCTTGCGGCCCAGCGGGTTGCCCTGGACGCCGGCGGCCCACACCTTGGTCTGGGCCTTGATCCGCTCCTGGCTGCCGTCCTCGGTCGACTCCAGCACGACCCCGCCCTCGTCGACGTCGACGACCTTGCGGCCCAGCTTCACCTCGATCCCGATGTCGGTGAGGCTCTTCTCGGTGCGCGTGCCGAGCTCTCGCCGAAGGGTGCGAGGACCTGGTCGACGGCGTCGACGAGGATGATCCGCGCCGTCGTCGGGTCGATGTGGCGGAACTCCTTGCGCAGCGTGCGCTTGCTCAGCTCGGCGAGCTGGCCGGCCATCTCGACACCGGTCGGGCCGGCGCCGACGACGACGAAGGTGAGCAGCCGGCGCACGTCGTCCTCCCGGCCGGCCGCCGCGGCCAGCTCGGCGAGCTCGAAGGCGCCGTAGATGCGGCCGCGCAGCTCCAGCGCGTCGTCGATCGACTTCATGCCGGGGGCGTACTCCGCGAAGTGCGGGCTGCCGAACCAGGACTGGTTGGCGCCCGCCGCGAGGACCAGGGTGTCGTAGTCGTAGGTCATGTCCTCGCCCGCGGTCACGGCGGTCACCGTGCGCTCGGCGAGGTCGATGTCCCTGACGTCGCCCAGCATGACCGTCGCGTTGTCCTGGTGGGCCAGCACGTTACGCGTCGGCGGGGCGATGACGCCCTCGGACAAGATGCCCGTGGCGACCTGGTAGAGCAGCGGCTGGAAGAGGTGGTGGCCGGTGCGGGCGACCATGAGCACGGACACGGCCGGGTCGTCGAGCGCCTTGGTGGCGAACAGCCCGCCGAATCCGGAGCCGATGACGAGGACGCGGTGGGTGGGGGACGTGCGGGGCTGGGCGGTGCTCATATATCTAGTGAACAGCAGATCGGGGCCCGGAACTTCCCGTGGAGCCACCAGGAGGCCCTACGACGACGAGACGTTGGTCACGGTGCGAGACTGTGCCGATGAGCTCGCTGGAGACGCGACCGGACGAGGTGACCTGCGGGGAGCAGGCGGCGACCGACGGGACGGTGACCGTGCTCGAGCCGCGGGAGGTCCCGCTCGGCGGCCCGCGAGCGATGACCGTGCGGCGCACGCTGCCCTCCCGGCGGCGGACGATGATCGGGGCCTGGTGCTTCGTCGACCACTACGGCCCGGACGACGTCGCCGAGACCGGGGGCATGGTCGTGCCGCCGCACCCGCACACCGCGCTGCAGACCGTGTCCTGGCTGTTCAGCGGTCTGGTGGAGCACCGCGACTCGACCGGGGTGCGGGCGCTGGTGCGACCCGGGGAGCTCAACCTCATGACGGCCGGGCACGGAGTGTGCCACTCGGAGGTCTCGGTGGTCCCGGCCGACGGTGCCCCGGGCAGTGTCGAGAGTGGGGTGCTGCACGGGGCCCAGCTGTGGGTCGTGCTGCCCGCGGGCCGCACCGACGTCGAGCCCTCCTTCGAGCACTTCGTGCCGGAGCCGGTCCGCCACGGGGACGCGGGGGTGAGCGTCTTCCTGGGCGACCTGCGGGTGGGGGAGCAGCGGGTGGGCTCGCCGGTGACCACGCATACCCCGTTGCTCGGGGCGGAGGTGGTGCTCGAGCCCGGGGCACGGCTGCGTCTGGGCGTCGACGTCGAGCACGAGCACGGCCTTCTCGTGGACCAGGGCGAGGTCACCGTGGCGGGGCAGGGCGTGCGGCGCAGCGAGCTGGCCTACCTCGCGCCGGGACGCGAGGAGCTGGAGCTGGTGGCGGGCGGTGAGCCGGTGCGCGCGCTGCTGCTGGGCGGGCCACCCTTCGGTGAGCAGATCGTCATGTGGTGGAACTTCATCGGCCGGTCGCACGATGAGGTCGTCGCCGCCCGCGAGCAGTGGCAGGACGAGCTCGGGCACCGGGCCGACGGACGGTTCGGGGCGGTGGACTACCCCGACGGGGAGTCGCTGCCCGCCCCCGCGCTGCCACAGGTCCGGCTGCGACCGCGAGGCTGAGGCAGAGGTATGCCGAGCGAGGTCCTGCTGGTCGACCACCTCGACAGCTTCACCTACAACCTCGCCGACCTGCTCCACCGGGTGCTGGGCCGTCCCCCGGTGCTGTGGCGGCACGACCACCCGGCGGCAGCGGAGGACCTGAGGCGGTTCGCGGCGATCGTCATCGGCCCCGGGCCCGGGCGGCCGCAGGTGCCGGCCGACCTCGGGCTCTCCGCGCTGGCGCTCGCGCAGCGTGAGGTGCCCGTCCTCGGGGTGTGCCTGGGCCACCAGGGCCTGGCGCACGTGGCCGGGGAGGAGGTGGCTGAGATGGCGCTCACCCGGCACGGCATCGTCAGCCCGGTCGAGCACGACGGCACCGGGGTCTTCGCCGGGGTCCCCTCGCCGGTCCGGGTCGTGCGCTACCACTCGCTGGAGGTGCGCGAGCCGCTGCGGTCCGGGCTGCGGGTGAGCGCCCGCGCGGCCGACGACGGCTGCGTCATGGGGCTGGCCGACCCGGGTGGCAGCTTCTGGGGGGTGCAGTTCCACCCCGAGTCGGTGCTGTCCGAGCACGGTGACCGGATCGTGGCCAACTTCCTCGCGCTGGCCGGCGTCGCGACGGGCGCCAGCGACGGCGGGGACCGCGCTGCGCCGGGCCCGGCCGCCGCGGTCGCCGTCGGCGACGCCATGACCCCGCAGCCGCACCGCGGCACCGGTCGCGTGGTCCGGCTGCGGACCGAGCGGGTCGACCACGAGGGGCCGGTGGACGTCCCCGCGCTCCGGGACAGGTTGGTGGGGGACGCCCCGACCTCCGTGTGGCTGGACTCCTCCGACGGCAGCGGGTGGTCGCTCGTCGCGGACGAGAGGGGGCCGCTGGCCGGCGAGCTCACCCACCGGGTGGGGCGGCGGCCGTTGCTGCTGGACCGGCTGGACGGCGAGCTCGACCGGTGGGAGCTGGACGACGACGATCACGGTCTCCCGGGCCACCTCCCCTGCGCCCGGGTCCGGTCGGCTACTGGGGCTACGAGCTCAAGGCCGAGACGGGCGGGTCGGCCGCCCATCGGTCCGGCTGGCCGGACGCGTGGTTCGTGCTCGTCGACCGGGGCGTGGTGGTGGACCACGGCTCAGGCGAGGTCTGGGCCGTCTGGATCGAGGACCGGGAGGTCGCCGACGAGCAGGAGCGCTGGGTCCGCCAGGTCCGCGAGGCGGTGAGGCGAGCCGAGGCGGTCGGGGCGTCGGCGGTCGGCGCGTCGCCCGCGTCCGCCGGGTCCGAGGGGTCCCCGGGCGGGACCGTGGCATGGGTCGCCCGGGACGAGGAGAAGGCATACCTGGACCTGGTGCGCTCGGCCCAGGCCCAGATCGCGCGCGGCGAGTCCTACGAGGTCTGCCTGACGACGGCCCACCGGGCGCAGGCACCGGAGGTGGACGAGGCGCAGCTCTACCGGGAGCTGCGTCGGGTGTCGCCGGTCCCGCACGGGGCGTGGCTGCGGACGCCGTCCGGCAGCGTCCTGAGCGGCTCCCCGGAGCGCTTCGTCTCCGTCACCCGAGGGATGGTCGAGGCCCGCCCGATCAAGGGGACGCGGCCCCGCGGGAGCAGCCCGCAGGACGACGCCGAGCTCGCGGCCGCGCTCGCCGCCTCGGTGAAGGAACGGGCGGAGAACCTCATGATCGTCGACCTGCTCCGCAACGACCTGCACCGCGTGTGCCGGTCCGGCAGCGTCCACGTGCCGGAGCTCTTCGCCGTCGAGAGCTACGCGACCGTGCACCAGCTGGTGTCCACGATCCGGGGGGAGCTGGCCCCGGGGATGCGTGCGACCGACGTGCTGCGCGCGTGCTTCCCCGGCGGCTCGATGACCGGGGCGCCCAAGGTGCGCACCATGGAGATCCTGGACCGGCTCGAGGGTGCTGCCCGGGGCGTCTACTCCGGCGCGATCGGCTGGATCGGGCTGGACGGCTCGATGGACACCTCGATCGTCATCCGCACCTCACGCGCGACCCCGACGGCACGCTCGCGTTCGGGGTGGGTGGGGCTGTCACGGCGCTGTCCGACCCCGCGGCGGAGTATGCCGAGGTGCGGGCCAAGGCCCGGGCGATGCTGGAGGCCGTCGCACGGGCAGCGGTCAGTCCGGCTGGTCCGGGCCAATCAGCCAGAGCTGCACCGGGAACCGGCCCGGCACCCCGCTGAGGGTGAGCAGCAGCCGGTCCTCGTGGTGCTCCCAGCGCGCGAGGACGATGGCGTGCTTGTTGTGCAGCGCCCGCAGCACCTTGCCGAGGTCCCCCGGCTCGGTCGGGCTCACGAGGAAGGTGGTCGAGTCTGCCAGTCGGAGTCGGCCGACCCCGCCGAGCGGGCCGGGGGTGATCCCGCGCACCGGGACCCGACGTGCGACCAGCCCGGGCAGCTGCACCTGCAGGTGCGACCTGCGCGCCGGCCCCGTCGGCGCGCCCGGAGGCTCCCACGGCGGCGGCTCGCCGCCGGGGTCGTCCGGGAAGGGGTCCCACGACATACGCCCCAGTCTGCCCGACCTAGGCTGGGACGCATGACGAACCAGCCGACTCTCACCCTCAACAACGACGTCCGGATCCCGCAGCTGGGCTTCGGCACCTTCCAGGTCGACGAGAAGGAGACCCAGCGGGTCGTCGAGGCCGCGCTGGAGGCCGCTACCGCCACATCGACACCGCCGCGGGTTACTACAACGAGGCCGGCGTGGGTGCGGCGCTGCGCGCCAGCGGCCTCCCGCGCGAGGAGGTCTTCCTCACGACGAAGCTGCGCAACGGCGACCAGGGCCGCGACCGCGCCCGGGACGCCTTCGAGGCCTCGCGCGAGGCGCTCGGGGTGGACGCGGTCGACCTCTACCTCATCCACTGGCCGGTGCCCGGCAACGGCCTCGCGGGGGAGACGTGGGAGGTCTTCCAGGAGCTGTATGCCGAGGGCGCGGTCCGCGCGATCGGCGTCTCCAACTTCCTGCCGGATCACCTCGCCGACCTGCTGGGCGGCGCCGATGTCACCCCGGCGGTGAACCAGATCGAGGTGCACCCCACCTTCCAGCAGCCGGACACCCAGCAGGCCTCGCGCGACGCGGGGCTGGCGGTCGAGGCCTATGCCCCGATCGGGCAGGGCGCCGACCTCGAGCTCGCCCCGGTGACGGAGGCGGCGCAGGCGCACGGCGTGAGCCCGGCTCAGGTGGTCATCCGCTGGCACCTGCAGGAGGGGCGCATCGTCATCCCGAAGTCCGCCACCCCGGAGCGCATCCGCTCCAACGCCGACGTCTTCGGCTTCGAGCTGGACGACGCTCAGATGAGGGCGATCAGCGGGCTCGACACCCCCGAGCGGATGTTCCCTGACCCGCAGACCGCCGACTTCACGCAGTTCCGCAGCTGAGGCATACCTCTCGGGCATGACAACGGCCCCGCCGGGTCACAGGGCCGGCGGGGCCGTCGCTCACCCGGGCTGAGGGCAGGGGCGCCCGGGGAGTGCTCGAGATCAGGCGGACTTGATCGCCGAGATCTCGAACTCCAGCGTAACCTTGTCCGCCACCAGCACGCCGCCGGTCTCCAGCGCGGCGTTCCAGGTGAGGCCGAAGTCCTTACGGTTCACCACGGTGGAGCCCTCGAAGCCGATGCGCTCGTTGCCGAAGGGGTCGGTGGCGGCACCGGCGTACTCGAAGTCCACGGTCACCGGGCGGGTCACGTCCTTGATGGTGAGGTCGCCGGTCACGCGGAGGGTCTCGTCGTCGACCGCGGACACCTCGGTGGAGGTGAAGGTGATGGTCGGGTAGGTCTCGGCGTCGAAGAAGTCGGCGGACTTCAGGTGGCCGTCGCGGTCCGCCGAGCGGGTGTCGACCGAGGCGACCTGCATCGTCACCTGGATCGAGGCGCCCTCCAAGTCGGTGCCGGTGGTGGCGGTGCCCTCGATCTCGTTGAAGGCGCCGCGGACCTTGGTCACCATCGCGTGACGGGTGGAGAAGCCGACTCGGCTGTGCGAGGCGTCGATGGCGTAGGTGCCGTCCAGGTCGCGCAGGGCGGTGGCGGTGGCGGTGGTCTCGGTCATGGTGGGTCCTCTCGGGAGTGGTTGACGATTCAACCAGCATCCTAGATGTCCGTGACGTGTCACGCAACTGGTATTCTGGCGGTATGCCGTCCACACCCGCCGTGCCCTGGCTCGAGGAGTCCGAGATGGAGCTCTGGCGCGCCTGGCTGCGGGTGCAGACCGACCTGCCGGCGGCGATGGGGCGGGCGTTGCACGCCGACAGCGAGCTGTCGCTGCAGGACTTCGAGACCCTGGTGCGGCTGTCCGAGGCGGAGGAGGGGCGGCTGCGCGTCTCGGCGCTGGCCGAGCAGATGCACTGGGAGCGGTCCCGGCTCTCGCACCACCTGCGTCGCATGGGCGGACGGGGTCTCGTCGAGAAGGTCGAGTGCGCCGAGGACGGCCGCGGGGCCTTCGTCGTGCTGACCGACGCCGGACGTGAGGCGCTGGAGGGGGCGGCGCCCGATCACGTGAGGACTGTCCGGCGGCTGTTCTTCGACGGCATGGGGGAGGCGGAGCGGGAGGTGCTGAGCTCCTTCCTGCGCCGCGTGGTCGAGCGCACGTCCTGAGTCCCGGCCCGCGCTCTGGGCGGAGGGCGCGCCGTGCCAGCGATGCCAGACTGGGGTGATGGCTTCACGTGCGCACGACCTCGGGGCGTGGCTGCGCCGCCCGGATGTCACAAGCGACCTGGTGCAGGTGCTCAAGAGCGTCATCGCGGCGGTGGCGGCGTGGGTCCTGGCGGACCGGGTGCTCGGCCTCGAGCAGGCCTTCCTGGCGCCGTGGACCGCCCTGCTCACCGTGCACGCCACGGTCTACCGCACCGTGTCGCGCGGCGCCCAGGCGGTGCTGGCGACCACCGCCGGCGTCACCCTGGCGTTCGTGGCGGTGCTGCTGGGCGGCAGGGGTGTCCTCACCCTCGGGCTGGCGTTGCTCGTCGCGATGCTGCTGGCCAGGGTCGGTGTGCTGCGGGACGAGGGGGTCACCGTCGCCACGACGGTGCTCTTCGTCATCACGACGTCGTCGAGCACCGGTCCGGGGAGCCTGCTCGATCGCCTCGGGGCGACCGCGATCGGTGTGGTGGTCGCGCTCGTGGTCAACGTGGTGGTCGCGGCGCCGCTGCGCGACGCGAGCGCGCGACGGCAGATCGCCGAGATCGACCGCGGGCTCGGCGAGCTGCTCTCCGACATGGCGGACGGCGTGCGGGCCGGTGCGGACGAGGAGCGGACGGGGGACTGGGTGGAACGGACGCGCACCCTGGACGGCCGGCTGGAGAGTGCCTGGCGGTTGGTCTACGAGGCGCGCGAGAGCCGGTGGGGCAACCCGCGTCGGCGGGGCGGGGATGCCGAGGAGCTGTCGCGGGTCCTCGGACGGCTCGAGGAGGGCATCGCCCAGGTGCGGGGTATGGCGCGGCTCATCTACCAGTCGGCGGTGCAGGCCGAGGACTGGGACGCGGTGTTCCGCACCACCTGGTCGGACCTGCTCGAGGAGCTGGGGCGCCGGGTGGCGGACCCGCAGGGTGACGTCATCGCGCTGCACGAGGACGTCGACGACTTGGCGTCGCGGCTGTCCTCGGCCGACCTCCCGGACCAGCGCTGGCCGCTCTACGGCGCCTGATCGAGATGAGCCGGGTGGTCATCGACACCGTCGACGACGTCGCGACCTCCCCGGCCGTCCGGGAGTGAGCGCCTGGATCTCGCGCTCCCGAGGTGGGCCCCCCGGGGCTCGAACCCGGAACCTACGGATTAAAAGTCCGCAGCTCTGCCAATTGAGCTAGAGGCCCGGAGCCCGACCACGGCAACGCCGTCTCGGCTCCGGCGTCCCAGGCTAGCCGCTGCTGACACGGCGAAGGCCGGGCGCCCGCTCGCACGGCCAGAACGGTGCGGAAGGTGAGCCCCTGCTCAGAAGGGAGGCTCGTCGCCGGGCGGGGTGCGCCAGCCGGTCGGATCCGGGTCAGCGGTGCGGCGTCGAGGCTCTGAACCGGCCCCGGACGCCGTTCTGGCCCCCTGTGCAGACCCCTGCGCCGGGTCGGGCCGACACACCGCAGCGGGCCCGGTGCCCGCATCGCTTGCCCCGGTCGTCTGCTCGGCGGTGCTCTTTTCTGCCCCGAGGACTGCTTCGGGGGTCGGGGTGGTGGGGTCGGCGCCGTCGCGGCGGCGGCCGGTTGCTGTGCGGGTGACCCACATCCACCCCGACAGCGGCCCGCCGTGCTCACCGGTGCCGGGGTGGTCGTCGGCGTCGGTGAGGATGGCGCCGGGGCCCCGGTGGGCGAGGGCGGCGTAGAAGGCGCGGTTGAGCAGGTCGCGCCGGGTGTGCAGGTCCTGCCGCAGCGCCGGGTGCTCGTCGCTGCGGGCGGCGTCCACCGGCGCGGCCCGGTCCAGGAGGGCCTGCAGGTCTGGTGCTGCCTGTGCGCCTGGTTCGGCGCGGTCACCGGCGGTAGCCGTGCGGAGTCCGTGGCCGTACTGCCGGTAGTCGTGTGCCCGGGTCGTCTCGGTCTGGCCGAGCAGCGTGGTCCAGGTCAGGTCACGCAGGTCGTTGACCTC
>NZ_MKJZ01000015.1:0-18936 GCF_001942225.1 Serinicoccus sp. CUA-874
CGTGGGCATCTTCCCCAACCGCGACGCGATCATCCGGCTCGTCGGCGCCGTCCTGGCCGAACAGACCGACGAATGGGCCGAAGGCCGCCGCTACCTCGGACTGGACCTCCTAGCCCGCTGCCGGGCAACCATCGTCCCCGACACCGAACCCGAGATCGGAGCTGATCACCTACCCGCCCTCACCACCTGAACCCAAACGAGGGATCACAGCGCTACACCACTCCACTGGGCTTGACCCCGGCTGGGCCCGCAGCTCTGCCAGGGACGGTCCGCCCAGCCGTTCCAGTGCTGGGTCGGGATCGCTGCGGGAAGGGTCGACGCGAAGGGGCGAGGGCTCCTCGGGTGAGGTGAGCTCCTCGGCGCTGGGCTGCTTCAGCGGCGACGCCGACGCGCCCGTGACGGTGCCGACGACGAGGCCGCCGACCATCAGGACGCGGCGCCGGTACGGGGGAGCGTGCTGGGCGCACGGTGCTTGCCGGTGGACTTCATGAAACCTCCGGGTCGTGCAGGACGACCTGGACAGGGACAGGGACAGGGACAGGGACAGGATTCCCGCTGCTCCGCCGCGGGACACGGGTGCGGCGCAGGCAGCGGGTCCTACGCTGCGCTCGATCTTGGGGTCCGAGACTGGTTGTGTTGAGATTTGATGGAGATGCGGGGTCAGACGGTGGGGGTGTGGTCCTCGCCCCGCTGGTTCCGTGTGGCGGCCGGAAGGCTCACGCTGAAGGTGGCACCCTGCCCGGGCCCGTCGCTGGTCGCGGTGATGGATCCGCTGTGGGCGTCGACGAGGGCCTTGCTGATGGTCAGGCCGATGCCGGAGCCCGAGCGGTCGCGGTCGCGTGCGCTGTCGCCCCGGTAGAACCGTTCGAAGACGTGGGGCAGCTGGGCGGCGGGGATCCCTTCACCGTCGTCACGGACGGTGAGCACCACCTCGGGACCGTCCCGGCGGGCCGCCAGGGACACGGTGCCGCCGGCCGGTGTGTGCCGCAGCGCGTTGCTGAGCAGGTTGGTGAGCACCTGGCCGACCCGGGTGGGGTCGACCTCGACGACAGCCTCCGGGGCGCGGGAGGTCTCCAGCTGCAGGTGCACACCCTTGGCCGCGTAGGGCTCGCGCAGGGCGTCGACGGCGGCGGAGAACAGCTCGGCCACCCGGACCGGCCGGCGGTCGAGGAGGAGGCGTCCTTCCTCGGCCCGGGACACCTCGTCGATGTCGTCGGCCAGCCGGGCCAGGCGCGCGGTCTGCTGGGCCAGCACGGCCCTGGCCTCGGGTCCCAGGTCGATGACCCCGTCGGTGAGGCCCTCGTGGTAGGCGGCGAGGGTCGCGATCGGGGTGCGCAGCTCGTGCGCGAGGTCGGACAGCAGGCGCCGGCGGGTGTCCTCGACGCCTTGCAGGCGGTCGGCCATGACGTTGAAGGCCGCGGCGAGCGTGTCCAGTTCGGTGCCCGAGCCGGCGATGGCCACCCTCGCGGCGTAGTGACCACGGGCCAGCTCGCGGGCCGCGTGCGTCAGCTCGGTCAAGGGTCGACGCAGCAGCCGCGCGAGGACCCAAGTCACGGCACCGGCCGCCACGACGGAGATGAGCAGTCCCCAGGCCAGGGAGGTCAAGGAGGCGTCCCGGTAGGCGAGCTCGATATGGACCAGCTCAGGGGAATCCGCCGGGTGACCGGTCTGGAGCAGGTGGTCGTGGAAGATCGGTGGCCCGACGACCGCCGCGACCAGGCCGACCGTCAGCGCGCCGGCGAGCAGCACGATCGTCTGGCCGATGAGCAGCCGGGTCGCCAGTCCCTGGTGCAGGGCCGGTCGGCGGGGCCCGCTCATCCCTGGCCCATGCGGTAGCCGACCCCGCGCACGGTGGTGATGTAGCGGGCCGTCTCCGGGTCGTCGCCGATCTTGCGGCGCAGGTGGGCGATGTGGCTGTCGACCAGGTGCTCGTCGCCGACCCAGCCGCCGCCCCACACCTCCTCGATGAGCTGCCGCCGGGAGAAGGCGGTGCGGGGACGGGACGCCAGGGTGATGAGCAGGTCCCGCTGGGTCGGGGTCAGGTCGACCCGTTCGCCCGCCAGGTGGACCTCGAGGCCGGCCGAGTCGATGTGCAGGTCTCCGAAGACCCACACCGGTTCGGGGGCGTAGGCGCGGGCCGCGGAACCGGTGCGGGGTCGGCGCAGCACGGCCTGCACGCGCGCGACGAGCTCGCGCACGCTGAACGGCTTGGTCACGTAGTCGTCGGCGCCCACCGACAGCCCGATGAGCCGGTCGATCTCGTCGGTGCGGGCCGTGACGACCAGGATATAGCAGTCGGAGAAGGTCCGGATCTGCCGGCACACCTCGATGCCGTCCAGCCCCGGCAGGCCGAGGTCGAGCACGACGACGTCGGGGGTCTGCTCGCGCACGGCGCTCAGGGCGTCCGGTCCGGTGTGGACCACGGTCGTCTCGTACCCGGCCTTGGTCAGGTAGGCCGCGACCATGCCAGCCAGGGCACGCTCGTCCTCGACGACCAGGACCCGGGCGGCCGGTTCGGGGGTGCTTGCAGGTGCCATGCCCGCATCCTCCCGCACCGGCCAGCGGCCGCCGAGGGCGCGAGCCCCTGCGGACGGGAACTTCACCAAACCTCCATGAACTGCGCGTCGGGTGCCAACCACCGGGGTCAAGACTGCTGCGTAGTGGCAACCGAGGCGGGAGGTCGACATGCTGGTACCAGGCATGGGTTGGGGCATGTGGCTGCTGATGATTGGCAGCACATTGGCGTTCTGGGCCGTGGTCTTCTTCGCCGTCCGGGTACTGCTGAACGTGCCGAAGGGGGAACCGACGGAGCCTTCCGGGCCTGTCCTGCTGCTGCAGGAGCGCCTGGCCAGGGGAGAGCTCACCCCCGAGCAGTACGAGCAGCACCGTCGCCTCCTGGTCGACGGGCACTGAGACGTCCCGACCCGTCCTGGAAGGAACCATGACCCGCCCCTCACGACGCCAGCTCATCATTGCCGGCCTTGGCCTGGGCGCCTCGGCGACCCTGGCCGCCTGCTCCGGGGGCGCCTCGGCGACCTCGCGCCCGGCCGCCGGTTTCGCGCTCCCCGAGCCCGTGGCCCCCACGCCCGGGCAGCCCGTGGTGAGCACCCGCCTGACAGCTGCTCCGGTCACCCTGGACCTGGGCGGCAGGACGGTGCAGACGTGGGCCTACGGGGACACCGCCCCCGGCCCGACGTTGCGGGCGACGGCCGGGGACCTGTTACGGGTCACCCTGGACAACCAGCTGCCCGCCGACACCACCGTCCACTGGCACGGGGTCCGGCTGCGGCCGCAGGCCGACGGCGTGCCCGGCCTGACGCAGGACCCGGTCGGGACGGGGAAGAGCTTCCTGTACGAGTTCACCGCGCCCGACCCGGGCACCTACTTCTTCCACCCCCACGTCGGCACCCAGCTCGACCGCGGCCTGTACGCGCCGCTGATCATCGACGACCCGGCCGAGCCCGGCGACTACGACCTGGAGTGGGTCGTGATCCTGGACGACTGGGTCGACGGCACCGGCACCACCCCCGAGGAGGTGCTGGAGCAGCTGGTCGCCGACGGTGCCTCCGGCATCGCCGGCATGGATCACGGGGCGATGGCCGGCATGGACCACGGCTCGATGTCAGCAGGGCGGGGCGAGGCCCCCTGGGGCACCGACACCGGTGACGTGAGCTACCCCCACTACCTCATCAACGGCAAGCTGCCCACCGACCCGCCGGTCCTGCAGGGCCGACCCGGGCAGCGGGTGAGGCTGCGCGTCATCAGCGCCGCCTCGGACACCATCTTCGCGGTCGCCCTGGCCGGGCACCGCATGACCCTCACCCACACCGACGGCTGGCCGGTCAGGCCGGTGCAGACCGACGCCTTCTACATCGGCATGGGGGAACGCTACGACACGGTGGTGACCCTGGCTAAAGGGGTCTTCCCGCTCGTGGCCCGCCCGGTGGGCAGGAGCACCGGCGGGCAGGGGCTGGCCGTGGTCCGCACCGCCGCCGGTGCTCTGCCGGGGGCCGACACCGCCCCGAAAGAGCTGAAGGGCAGGATCCTGACCGGCTCCCAGCTCGAGCCGGACGACGCCGCCCGGCTGCCCGCCAAGGGTCCCGACGTCACGGCGGCGCTGACGCTCGGCGGGACGATGGCGCCCTACCTCTGGACGATCAACGGCGCCCCGTACGGACAGAACGAGCCGCTGCGGGTGGCACCCGGGCAGCGCCTGCGGCTGAACGCGTCGAACATGACGATGATGCCGCACCCGCTGCACCTGCACGGGCACACCTTCGCCCTGCCCAACGGGCTGCGCAAGGACACCCTCTTGATGGCTCCCATGGAGTCCGTGGCGCTCGACCTCGACGCCGACAACCCCGGCGACTGGATGATCCACTGCCACAACACCTACCACGCCGAGGCCGGGATGATGATCGACCTGAGGTACACATGACCAGCCGCGGCGTGCGCCTGCGTGGGAGAGTCATGGCGGTGGCCTTGGTGGCCCTCGGCCTGACCCTTGCCGGGTGCGCACCGACCGCCGACAAAGAACCCTCGGACACGGACGCGGGCATCGCGATCACCCACATCCACGCCGCCGTCCGCGACCCGGGCACCGGCGACCTGCTGCTCGCCACGCACCAGGGCCTCTTCCGTCAGGACGGCGACGACCTGGTGGCGCTCGGCCCGGTCATGGACCTGATGAGCTTCACTCTCGACGCCGACGGCACCTACTACGCCTCTGGCCACCCTGGCCTGCAGACGGACCTGCCCGAACCGCTCGGGCTGATCACCTCCCGAGACCAAGGCGTGAGCTGGACCGTGGCCTCACTCGGCGGGAAGTCGGACTTCCATGCCCTGACCGCCTCCGGCAGCACCGTGACCGGCTACGACGGGACGCTGCGCACCTCCTCCGACCGGCGCACCTGGCAGGAACGCCCGATCGCCGCGCCGCCACGCGCGCTGGCTGCCTCCCCGGACGGGACGCTACTGGCCACCACGCAGGCAGGGCTGCTGGCCAGCACCGACGACGGCGCCACCTGGAGCACCCTGACACCGCCGGAACCGGCGGTCCTGGTGGCCTGGGCCGACACGAGCACCGTGGTGGCCCTGACCACCGGCGGCAGGATCGCCACCAGCACAGACGCGGGAAAGAGCTGGACCCTGGGAGCGACCGTGCTCGGCGAGGCAGGCGCCCTGTCTGCCGGCCGTACCAGCGACGGGTCCCTGGAGGTGATCGCCGTGGTCGGCGACACCGTGATCCGCACCCTGGACGAGGGCACCACCACCGAGGTCCTCGTGGGGTAACCACGCCATGCGACGAAGGAGCAGCACCATGAGGCACCACGACCACCCAGGCACCGCCTACCCGGCCTCACCCGGCCCCGAGGACCAGCCGCCACCACTGCCGCTGTCCCCGACGGACCGTCCCCGCCAGCGGCACCCGCACGGCTGGCTGATGTGGCTCATGTGCCTGCCGATGCTGGCTCTGGTCGGCCTCCTCATCCTCACCGGCGCGGTGGGCGCCGGCGGCGTCCTCTACGCCCTGGCCTGCGTGGGGATGATGGTGGCCATGATGCTGTGGATGAACCACGCAGGCGGGCCGAGGGACCGTTGAGCGGCTCTAGGGCAGCCGCCACCGTGCTGGCCCTCGATCGTGCACCGTTCATCGAATCTCCACCGTGCGACCACCGGACGGACAGGCGGACCGCTGTATCGTCGAGATACCCCCCGAGGGTATGGATGCCGGCGGGGGGCTGTAGGAGCCCGAGAGAGGAAGCACGATCATGGATGTCCTGCTGACAGTGGCCACGGCGGCGGTGCTGACGGTGTTGACCGGCTGGTACTTCTTCGGGCCCAAGAAGTCCCGGCGGGCCGAGCTGGAGGGGGGACGTCAGGTGGTCAGGGTGACCGTCAAGGGCGGCTACAGCCCCGACCTGGTCGAGGTCGTCCAGGGCGTGCCCGTCCGCCTGGTCTTCGACCGGCAGGAGAGCGGCGACTGCTCCTCGCGGGTGCTCCTTCCCGACTTCCGGATCAACGAGGCGCTCCCGGCGTACGCCAGCACCACCGTGGACTTCGCCCCCCGGCAGACCGGAGAGTTCGGGTTCGCCTGCGGGATGAACATGCTCCACGGCACGGTGAGGGTGGTGGCCGGTGACGCGGCGCAGCCGGGGGGTGAGGCGGCCGCGCTCCCTCGCACCGACGGGGAGCCCGAGCCGGCCGCCACTTCAGCCGGGCCGGCGACCGGCTCCGGCGCCGGGCAGGGCGACGACGCGGAGGCCACCGAGCGGGCCGCGGAGATCGCCGACCTGCGACGGCGGGTGATCATCGGCACGGTGCTGAGCCTGCCCCTGGTCTTCGCGGTGATGGCGCACGAGGTCTTCGGCGCCACCTGGGTGCCGGACCTGCTGATGAACCGCTGGTTCCAGCTGGCGCTGGTCACGCCCATCTTCTTCTACACCGGCTGGCCGATCCACCGCACCGGCTGGCTGGCCCTGTCCCACCGCACCGCCGAGATGAACTCGCTGATCACGCTGGGCACCATCGCGGCGTACGGCTACAGCCTCGTGGTCACCTTCGTCCCCTGGGTGCTGCCCGACATCGCCCAGGAGGTCTACTACGAGGCCGTCGCCGTCATCATCACGCTCATCCTGCTGGGCCGGCTGATCGAGACCAAGGCCAAGGCCGGCACCGGCGAGGCGATCCGGGCGCTCATCGGCCTGCAGCCGCGCACCGCGCGGGTCGTCCGCGCGGGCCAGGAGCTGGAGGTCGGGATCGACGAGGTCGTCGTCGGCGACGTCGTCGTGGTCCGCCCCGGGGAGAAGCTGCCGGTGGACGGGCAGGTCCTCCAGGGCGCCTCCGCGGTGGACGAGTCCATGGTCACCGGTGAGCCGATCCCGGTCACCAAGACGGTCGGTGACACGGTCATCGGCGCCACGATCAACCAGACGGGCGCGTTCCGGTACACGGCCACCAAGGTCGGCGCGGAGACGATGCTCGCCCAGATCATCACGCTGGTGCGCGAGGCGCAAGGGTCCAGGGCCCCGATCCAGCGGGTGGTCGACAAGGTCTCCAGCTACTTCGTGCCGGCCGTGATCATGATCGCGATCTGGACCTTCGCCCTCTGGGCGATCCTGGGCCCGCCACCGGCCCTGGTCTTCGCGCTGGTCGCGATGGTGTCGGTGCTGATCATCGCCTGCCCGTGCGCGCTGGGTCTGGCCACGCCCATGTCGATCACCGTGGGCACCGGCAAGGGCGCCACGAACGGCATCCTGATCCGCTCGGCCGAGGCGCTGGAGAGCGCGCACAAGCTCGACACCGTGGTGCTCGACAAGACCGGCACCATCACCAAGGGCGCCCCCTCGTTGACCGACGTGCTTCCGGCCCCGGGGTTCTCACCCCAGGACCTGCTCACGCTGGTCGCCGCCGTCGAGGCATCCTCCGAGCACCCGCTGGCGACCGCCATCGTGACCGGGGCCGCGGAGCGCGGCCTGAGCCTGCCCGAGGCGACCACCTTCGACTCCATCACCGGCCAGGGCGTGCGCGCGCTGGTGGCCGGCCGGGAGGTGCTGGTCGGCAACGACAGGCTCCTGTCCGCCGCGAGCATCGACGCGGAAGCCCTGCAGACCGATCTGCGGCGGCTGGCCCGAGAGGGCAAGACCCCGATGCTGGTCGCGGTCGACGGTCAGGCCGCGGGCGTCATCGGCGTGGCCGACACCGTCAAGGACGGCTCCGTCGAGGCCATCGCGGCCTTGCAGGAGCGCGGCCTCGAGGTCGTCATGATGACCGGAGACAACCGCGACACCGCCGCGGCCATCGCCCGCCAGGTGGGGATCACGCGGGTCCTGGCCGAGGTCATGCCCGAGCACAAGGCCAACGAGGTCAAGCGCCTGCAGGCCGAGGGCAAGGTCGTGGGCATGGTCGGCGACGGCATCAACGACGCCCCGGCCCTGGCCCAGGCGGACGTCGGCTCAGCCATCGGCACCGGCACCGACGTGGCCATCGAGTCCTCCGACATCACCCTGATCTCGGGCAGCCTCTCCGGACTGGTCACCGCCATCGACCTGTCGAAGGCCACGATGCGCAACATCCGGCAGAACCTGGTCTTCGCGTTCGGCTACAACGCCATCGGCATCCCGATCGCCGCCGGCGTGCTCTACCCCGCCCTCGGGCTGCTGCTCAGCCCGATCATCGCCGCCGCGGCCATGGCGCTCTCCTCGCTGTCCGTGGTCGCCAACGCCAACCGGCTGCGCGGCTTCACACCCAGACCCCTCGCGGCCCTCACCCAGGTCCCGGCCACCGACCCGGTGGTCGAGCTCGGCGCCGACCACCTCCAGGAGGACACCATGACCCATCACGACCACGACCACGGGCACCAGCCCGGCACCACGGTCACCGACCCGGTGTGCGGGATGAGCATCGACCCGACCACAGCCGCGGCCACCCGTGAGCACGACGGCACCACGTTCCACTTCTGCTCCGGGCACTGCGCCACGACCTTCGACACCGACCCCCACCGGTACGGGCACCCCAGCCCGACACCCTGACCGCGCCCGAGGCGAGGACTGACAGGAGCGGCACGATGACCACCGGCACCCGCAGCAGCCCCGTCGCGCTCCAGGTGCGCCTGCACCGGATCGAGGGACAGGTCCGCGGCATCAACGCCATGGTCACTGACGACAAGGACTGTATCGACATCCTCATCCAGGTCGCCGCGACGACCCGGGCCCTGCAGGCCGTCGCCCTGCTCCTGCTCGATGACCACCTCCACCAGTGGCTGCGGCAGCCCGACCCCACCGGGCGACCGCCGGAGGACCGGGTGGAGCAGGCCGCACGGGCGATCGCCCGGCTCGTGCGCAGCTGAGCGGGCCCGCACCGCCCGGGCTGCTGCACCGTCCACCGGTGGAGCAGCCCGGGACGTGCCGCACCGGCGGCGCAGAACCGCCGGCGAAGCGCGCTGAGCGACAGGAGGAGAACCCCAGCATGCACGACGCCCACCTGGACACCGCAGACCCTCGCCGGGAACGCAGCGCCGGCGCCCTGCGCCGGTTCGTCGCGACGGAGAACTCCGGCGCGGTCGTCCTGCTGCTGGCCACCCTCGCCGCCCTGGTCTGGGCGAACTCACCGTGGCGGGCCAGCTACGAGGCACTGTGGGCAACCGAAGCGGGCCTGCACGTCGGCCCGGTGGACCTGGTCCACACCCTGCGGGACTGGGTCAACGAGGGCCTGATGGCCATCTTCTTCTTCGTCGCCGGGCTGGAGATCCGGCGCGAGTTCGACGTGGGCGACCTGCGCGAGCGCCGACGCGTGGCGGCGCCGGTGATCGCCGCCCTCGGCGGGATGATCGTGCCCGCCCTGATCTTCGTGGCCCTGAACGCCGGCAGCGACTCGGTCCGCGGCTGGGGCATCGTCGTGGGCACCGACACCGCGTTCGCGCTCGGCGTGCTCTCACTGTCACGCGGCGTCTCGGCCCGGGCACGCACGTTCCTGCTGACCCTCGTGGTGATCGACGACGTGATCGCCCTGAGCGTCATCGCCGTGGTGTACACCGAGAGGCTGTCGCTGGCGTGGCTGGCCGGGGCGGTCGCGGCCTTCGCGGTGATCCTGCTCCTGCGCGCCGCCGACGTGCGGTCGCTGCCCTGGTACGCCGGCCTCGCCGTGCTCATGTGGGTGGCGGTGTCCGCGTCGGGGCTGCACGCCACCGTCGCCGGGGTCGCGGCCGGCCTGCTGGCGACGGCGACGTCACCGGGACGGGAAGAGCTGCGACGGACGGGGCTGTGGTGGCGACGCCTGCGCATGACGCCCACGCCGCAACTGGCGCACCGTGCCAGCCGCTCCATGGCCCAGGCCGTCTCTCCGAACGACCGGTTGCAACGGATGTTCCACCCCTGGTCCAGCTACGTCATCGTCCCCCCTGTTCGCCCTGGCCAACGCCGGCCTGAGCGTGGACACCGCCACGCTCTCGCGCGCGGCGACCTCACCGATCACCCTGGGGATCCTCCTGGGTCTGGTGGTCGGCAAGGCGGCGGGCGTGCTCGGGTCCACCTGGTTGGCAGCCCGCCCGGCCTTCGGCGGCCTGCCGCTGACCGTGCCCTGGTCCTCCCTGGCCGGTATCGGCATGGTCGCCGGCATCGGCTTCACCGTCTCCCTGCTCATCGCCGACATCAGCTTCGACGGGTCCGAGCTGGAGGAGGCCAAGATCGGCATCCTGACCGGGTCCACCCTCGCCGCACTCCTGGGCTGGCTGATCTTCCGGCTCCTGCCCCGGATGCCGGCGCGGGTCCGCACCGCCGGGGCCGGACGGGTGGCAGCTCCCCTTCTCGACCTGGCGGTGCCGCCCGACCCGGCCACCGACCACCGCACCGGCCCCCAGGACGCCGGTGCCGTCATCCTCTGGTACGGCGACTACCAGTGCGCCCACAGCGCGCACGCCCAGGCCGTGGTCGAGCAAGTCCGCCGCGAGCTCCCCGACAGCGTCGACGTCGTCTTCCGGCACCTGCCGCTGGCCGACATCCACCCGCACGCCCAGGTGGCCGCAGAGGCCGCAGAGGCCGCGGCAGTGCAGGGCCGGTTCTGGGCCATGCACGCCGAGCTGTACCGGCAGCACACCGACCTGACCCGCAGCCGCATCCACCAGATCGCCGCCAGCCTGGACCTTGACCTGGAGGCCTTCACCACCGCGCTGGACGCCGGCCTGCACGCATCGCGCGTCGCCCGGGACGTGGCCTCCGCCGACGCCTCCGACGCCGTGGGAACGCCCACGGTCTTCGTCAACGGCAGGCGCTACCGCGGACCCATGGAGCCCGGACCGCTAGCGCAGACGGTCACCGAAGCACTGCTGCTGGTCGCGCCGGCGCGCGGCACGAGCCGCAGCCCGTCGGCGGGCGACCGGACGGCTGAAGCATGACCGAGCACCACCACCATCACGGAGGAGCGACATGAACCAGACCGGCCACGGCACCCACATCCCTGGCGGAGGTGACCGACAAGCACTGGTGATCTCCGGTTGGCTCACCGGCATCTACTTCGTCATCGAGCTGGCCGTCGGGCTGTGGTCCGGCTCGGTGGCCGTGATCTCCGATGCGTTCCACACCTTCTCGGCCGTCGGCGGGGTGCTCATCGCCCTCGTCGCGCAGCGGCTGAGCCGACGTCCCGCGACCGCGCAGGAGACCTTCGGCTGGGGCCGGGCAGAGATCCTCGGCGCCCTCTTCAACGGCGTGTTCCTGGCCCTGATGGCGGCATACGTGTTCTGGATGGGCGCGATGCGCCTGGCAGACCCGATCGAGCTGCCCACCACCGTGATGCTGTGGGTCGCCGCAGGCGGGCTCCTCACCGAGGTGATCGCCTTCCGGCTCCTCTACCAGCGGCAGAAGACTAACCTCAACATCAAGGGCGCCTTCTGGCACATCCTGCAGACCTTCGTCGGCAGCCTCATCATCATCGTCTCGGCCCTGGTCATCCGCCTCACCGGCTTCCTGGCCATCGACCCGCTTCTCGGCATGGCCTTCGGCGTGGTGCTGCTCTGGGCGTCCTGGACCATCCTGCGCTCAGCGCTGCGCATCCTGCTGCAAGGCACCCCGGACAGCCTGGACCTCGACGCGGTGATCACCGCCCTGAGCCAGGTGCCAGGCGTTCGCGACGTCCACCACGTGCACGCCTGGACCATCACCTCCGGGCGCACCGTCTTCTCGGCGCACCTGCACGTTCCTGAGGCCGAACGCGATGGTGACGCGGTGCTCGAGCAGTCCGCGCGTGTCCTGCGGGACCGGTTCGACGTGTACTTCTCCACCCTGCAGGTCGAGCGGTCCTGCGCCGCCGAGGACGCAGCCGATCTCGACATCACACGTCCGTCCTGACCAGATTTGCGGGGCGACATCAGATCGGCACCGAACCGTCACCTGGGTGATGTGGACGAGGGTTCACGCTGGGGTGATGGCGGTGGCGACCGACCGTCCGTGTGGCTTCTCGGCGGTAGGCCCCGCGCGACCATCCGCCGCGCTGGCGAGGAGGTGCAGATGGACACCAGGTTGCTGCTGAAGGTGCTGGGTCGGCGGCGCGAGCTCGCAGCGCGCGACGGGTGGAGCCCATCTCAGGTGCGCACGTACCAGACCCGGCGACTGGCGGCGTTGCGTGATCACAGTCAGCTGAGATCTCGGTTCTACCGCGAGTTCCACCGCGGCCTGACGCGGGCGCCGCTGGCTGAGCTGCGATCCTGACCAAGGCGGTCCTCATGGACCGGTTCGACGACCTCATCACCCGGGGCGACCTGCGGCTGGCTGATGCACGGGCGCACCTGGCCGCCGAGGCCGGCGCGCAGCGGCTCATGGGTCGGTACTACGTCGCAGCCACGGCCGGCACCACGGGCGAGCCGGGCATCTTCGTCTGGGACGTCGAGGAGTGGGCGGAGGTCCTGGCCTCCTACAGTCGCGCCTACGGCTGGGCCGGGGCGTCGGTGCGGCTGACCGGACGCACCAGGATGGCGGTGGTCAGCTCGACGGTGCCCTCGCACCAGTCCGCGCTGGTCGGGGCGAGCGTCGACAGCCGGTTCGTCCCGACACTGCGGATCGACTCCGGGGATCCGCTCGAGGACGTCGTCCGGCGGCTCAACCACTTCCGGCCCGACGTTCTGGTGGGTTACGCCAGCATGCTGGGGCTGCTGGCGGGGGAGCAGCGAGCAGGGCGCCTGCACGTGCAGCCGGGGGCCGTGCTCAGCGCGTCGGAGGTGCTGACCGCCGAGGCACGCCGTGACGTGGAGCACGCCTGGAACCGTCGTCCGTTCAACGTGTACGCGGCCACCGAGACCGCAGGCATCGCCGCCGAGTGCGGCCAGCACGCCGGCCTGCACCTCTTCGAGGACCTGGTCATCACCGAGGTCGTCGACGACGAGGGCCGACCGTTCACCCCCGGGGAGTACGGGAGCAGGCTGCTGGTCACCGTCCTGGGCTCGCGCACCCTGCCCCTCATCAGGTACGAGCTCAGCGACTCGGTGCGGATGCTCCCCGCCCCACCGTGCCCGTGCGGCCGGCCCTTCCTGCGCATCGGCGGCGTCCAGGGCAGGGCCGAGGAGGCGCTGCGCCTCCCCGCGGCCCGCGGCGGTGACATCCTCGTCCAGCCCAACGTCGTCCACCGGGCGATGGAGCTGCTGCCCCTCACCGGCTGGCAGGTCGTCCTGGACGACTCCGGGATCACCGTCTACGTCGCAGGTTTGGCCGAGCTTGCCGACACGGGCCAGGTCGCCCGGCGCCTGGCTGACGCGCTCGCCCTGGCGGGCGCTGTCGCACCTCCGGTCCGGGCGGTGCGGGTGCCGGCCGTCTCTCGGACCGCCCTCGGCAAGGCACCGTTGATCCGGTCCGTGCGCGGGGGCGGCGAGCACCCTGGGCGGGGACGGGACAAGGCTGCGGACACCGACTAACGGAATTCCATCCAGTCACCACCGGAACGCCCGGTCGTCACCGCCCGGAGGACTCACAGTTGTGGCGGTACGGGCCCCCACCAGGTTGGCCCACGCAACAGGAGGTGTGTCATGGCAGACGAGCGACACGGCAGGACCGGTGATCCCCGCGACGGAGAGCACGGTTGGCCGCGGCGGCGGGCGACCGGCTGGGTGGTGGCCGGTGGACTGGCCATCGCCGTCGGAGGAACGGCGGCGGCTGTCGCGCTCGGGGGGGACGGTGAGACCGCGGGCACCGTGCCGGCGATGCCGGCGGTCGCCCCGGAGTCCGCCGCCGCAACCGTCGCCCCGTCAGCCGCCGCACCGTCCAGCGCGGCGCAGCATGCGGGGATGGTCACCGGAGCGGTGTGGGTGGCCAACGAGGAGGACGCCAGCCTGAGCGTCATCGACGCGGGGACGAACACCGTCGTCACCACGGTCCGCGGGGTGGAGGGGCCGCACAACGTGCAGGTCTCACCCGACAGCGCCAGCGTGTGGGCGGTGAGCGGTCACGACTCGCTCGCCGTCGCGCTCGACGCGCGGTCGCTGGACCTGACCCGCACGGTGACCACCGGCGGGGCGCCCGCCCACGTCGTGATCAGCCCGGACGGACGCACGGCATACACCAGCGACGGCGCCGACGGCACCGTGACCGTGATCGACACGACGTCCGGCGAGGTGGAAGCAACGATCCCGGTGGGTGCCGGGCCGCACGGGCTGCGCCCCAGCCCCGACGGCCGCTGGCTGGTCGTGGCCAACGTGGCGGGCAGCACGCTGAGCGTCATCGACACCAGCACCCGCACCACGGTGGCAGACATCGAGGTCGGCACGGCCCCGGCACAGGTCGCCTTCTCCCTGACGGGCGGTTCGTGTACGCCTCGGTCAGCGCCCAGGACGAGGTGGTCAAGGTCGACATGGCCAGCCGCGAGGTCGTCGGCCGGGTCACGGTCGGGGACGGGCCGATCCAGACCTACGTCAGCCCCGACGACCGCTACCTGCTGGCCGCCAACCAGGGCACCGAGGCGGCACCTGGAACGAGCCTGTCGGTCATCGACACCCGGACGTCACGGTGACGGGGACCGTGGAGACCGGTCGGGGTGCCCACGGGGTCGTGGTCGACCCCTCCGGCCGCCACGCCTACGTCACCAACCTCTACGCCGACGACGTCGCCGTCGTCGACCTGGACGAGCTGGAGGTCGTCGCGCGCGTCCCGGTCGGGGACACGCCCAACGGCATCAGCTTCTCCAGCACGCCCGTACCGGCCCAGGCGCCGGTGACCCTGGACGTGCCGAAGGGCGCTGCCGGAGACAGCGGGGCAACGGACGGCCACGGCGGCCACTAGGCCCGGGTCCGGCCGGAGCCCGGCCGGCCCAGGCCGGCCGGGCTGAACCGACCGGCTCATCACAAGAGTGGTGGAGGGACCGGGCGGGGGGTCAGTGATGCCCGTCGTGCTCGGCGGGAGTCGTGACCGAGGGCGACGGGGTGGTAGGCGTCGGGGCGGGGGCGTCGGCCGCGCCGATGCGTGGACCGATCACGAACGCGGACAGGGCGAACAGGGCGGTGAAGGCGACGACTCCCAAGGCCGGTGCCCACCCGGTGCCGAACCGCGAGCGGAGTCGGCGCAGCAGGGGGATGCTCAGCAGGAGGCCCACGACGTAGAGGACGCCGTTGCCCAGCGCACCGGTCAGCAGCGCGGTCCCGGCGATCAGGCCGACGTGGTGCAGGACGTGGGGCACCAGCCCCAGGGCCGCCCCGAAGCCGGCGCGGACCGTCGCCCACCAGGTACGGGGCCCTCGACGCGGCGGGGCGGACAGCTCGAGCGCAGATGTGGCCATAGCCACCACTGTGCAGGCCCCGCCCGGTCTCCCGACGGCAGTTCTGTGGAGATCCGATGGCGAGGCCCGCAGCGGTGACAGCAAACCTCCCGGAAACCGCCAGGCCAGTCGCAGGGCGCGCCTGTGAGGGTGGTCCCGTCATCCCGGTGCAGGAGAGGAACCCCCGTGACCACAGTGCCGCGACCAGTGCAGGTCGCCGTCGTCGAGAACCCCGGCTGCCACTTCTGCGACGACGCGCAGGCCGTGCTCGCCGGGCTCGTCTCAGAGGGCCACACGATCGAGGTCACCTCGCTCGACGCACGTGCCGCCGACGGGCAGGCGCTGATGCGCGAGCACCGGGCCGCGATGACTCCGCTGGTGCTGGTCGACGGGTCCTTCTTCAGCCAGGGCCGGCTGCCGCGCCGCAAGCTCCTGCGCCTGCTCGGGGCCTGAGATGGGCGAGCTGCTCACCACCGGTTCCGTCCTGGCGGCCTTCCTCGCCGGCGGGGTGGCGCTCTTCGCCCCCTGCTGCATCGTCTTCCTCGCCCCCAGCTACCTCGCCGCCGCCGTGAAGAACCGGCGGTGGCGGCTGCTGCCGCTGACCTTCCTCTTCGCGGCCGGGCTCGCGCTCGTGCTGGTGCCCATCACGCTGGGCATCAGCCTGGTGGCCTCCGCGGTGGCGAACTACCACACGCCCCTGTACTACGCCGGCGGCGCGCTGATGCTGGCCCTGGCCGCGCTCAGCGTCTCCGGCCGCATGCTCACCCTGCCCGCCTCCCTGCGCGCGCCCGACACCAGGGGCGGTGACGGTCTGAGCTTCTTCAGCCTCGGCGTGTTCTCCGGCATCGCCAGCGCCTGCTGCGCGCCCGTGCTGGCCGGCGTCATGACCCTGTCCGCGCTCTCCGGGTCCGCGGTCGGCGGCCTCACCCTGGGTCTGGCGTACACGTTCGGCATGGTCTTCCCCCTGTTCCTCATCGCCCTGGGCTGGGACCGCTTCCGGCTCGGCGAGCGCAAGCTGTTGCAGGCACGGGCGGTCCGGCTGCGGCTGGGTACCCGCGTCGTGCACACCAACTCGATCAACCTGGTGGTGGCCGCCGGGTTCGCGGCGATGGGCGTCTTCGTGATCTACCTCGCCGGCACCGGCACCATGACCAGCGGCCCGGGCATCCAGGTCGCCGCGGGCCGTGGCCTCGCCGGCGTCTTCACCCGGGTCGAGCAGTGGGTCTCCCCGGTGCCCGAGCCGGTGCTCGGCCTCGCCGTGCTCGCCCTGGCCGCCGTTTTCGTCGTCGCCACCCTCCGCGACCGCCGCCGACCGGGAGCTGACGCCCTCACGGGCGTGGGCACGGACGCCGCGGACCTGGCCGCGCCGGGCCCTGCCGGCGAGGCCTGCCACGGCGCCGCATCGCATACCCCACGCGTCCCCGCAGACGACGCACGCACCTGAAGGAGCCGACGTGTCCACCAGATCAGCCCGTGAGTCCCGACTGGCCCGCATCGCCGCTGAGACGCGGTCCGAGGAGCGCCGTCGCCGAGCCCGTCGGTACGGCCTCGTCGGCACCGCGCTGGCGCTCGTCGCCGCGGTCGTCACCGCCATGCTGCTGACCTCGCGCCCGGCGTCCACCGAACTCGCCGACGCCGCGCCGGACTTCACCCTCAGCGACACCGCAGGCGGCACCGTCAGCCTGGACCAGTTCCGCGGCCGCAACGTGGTCCTGTACTTCAACGAGGGAGCCGGCTGCCAGTCCTGCCTCGTGCAGATGGCCGAGATCGAGAAGAACGCGGCCCTGTTCGAGGGCCTCGACATCACGTTCCTGCCGATCGTGATGAACACCCGCGAGCAGATCACCACCGACATGCAGCTCAACGGGGTCCGCACCCCGTTCCTCCTGGACGACGGACGCGTCTCCCAGGCCTACGGCACCCTGGGCAAGGGCATGCACGCCGGGCTGCCCGGCCACAGCTTCGTCCTCATCGACCGCGAAGGGCAGCGGCGCTGGTACGGGGAGTACCCCTCCATGTGGCTGCCACCGGCCGACCTGCTCGCCCAGCTTCAGAAGTCCCTGTCGGCCTGAAGGTACGGGCGAGCACACTCGGGGAACGGTCAGGTCCGGTCATCTCTGAGGCGCCTCGCGTAGCTCGGGCCGGGCACGTCGAGGTGAGGAACCGAGTCGTCTGGACCCGCCGACGCGCCACCGAACGTGGAACTGGTCCGCGCCTATGCCGATGTTCGGTTCTCTGGAACCGCTCCTGTAATACACCTGGGCTGGTACGACCGGCATATCCCAGGGACAGGGCGCCGGTCTGACCGCGCGGGGACCTACGACCGCCACGACACCGCGCAGGTCGCGCACGACCGCTCGCGTTACGCTCCCACCGAGGGAGGACACATGCCGCGCATGTCCGCGATCGAAGCAGCCTTCTGCCGAGCGGCACCCTGGACGGTGATCTCGCAGCGGGTCCTCTTGCCGTGGGCGCTGGACGGTCACGTGATCTACGGCGAAGTCTTGGAGGTCGGCGCGGGGAGCGGGGCGATGGCCGAGGCCGCTGCCCGCAGATTTCCCGAGACCAGCATCACAGTGACGGACGTCGACGCGGCCATGGTCGCCGTTGCGCGCGCCCGGCTTGTCCCAGTACCGAACCTGCGCGTACAGGCCGCAGACATGACCTCGCTGCCGTTCGCCACCGACCGATTCGACGCAGTCATGTCGAACCTGATGCTCCACCATGTCATCTGCTGGCGCGACGGTGCAGCCGAAGCCCTGCGGGTCCTCAAGCCCGGCGGGGTGCTCCTGGGGTACGACCTGACCAACACGCTCCTCGCACGGTTCGTGCACCATGCTGACCGATCGCCCCACCGTATGGTCTCCGTCGAGGAGCTGGTCGAGGGGCTGGCCGCTGCCGGCTTCACCGGCGTGAACGTCCGGGAGTCCGCTCGAGATCACCTGATGCGGTTCCGCGCCTACAAGCCTACAAGCCGGTCCGGACACGTACGGGGGTCGATGTCCCCCTAACGCCGGGGTGACCCGTTGGCGAGCCTGATCCGCACTGTTCCTGTGTTGCTGCAGTCTTGGGCATCGCAGGCATGGATGGCTTCCCGCGCGCAGAGGGACTGTCCGACTAACGGTGTAAGTGGCGTTTTCATGGTCAGCGGTCCTGCGCCGTGGGCATGCGGTCGGCGAAGGTGATGGCGAAGGCGTTCAGGGCCGGCTTCCACCGCATGGCCCATCGTGTCTGGCCGGTGCCCTTGGGGTCCAGCGATCGGGTGACCAGGTACAGCGTCTTCATCGCTGAGGCCTCGTTCGGGAAGTGGCCGCGGGCTCGGACCGCGCGCCGGTAGCGGACGTTGAGCGACTCGATCGCGTTGGTCGAGCAGATGACCTTGCGGATCTCCACGTCGTAGTCCAGGAACGGGATGAACTCGGACCAGGCGTTGTCCCACAGCGTCTTGATCGCGGGGTAGGGCTTGCCCCACTTCTCGGCGAACTCCTCGTACCGGTCCTGGGCCGCCGCGGCGGTCGGGGCGGTGTAGATCGGTTTCATATCGCGGCTGATCTGGTCCCAGTACTTCCTGCTCGCGTAGCGGAAGGTGTTGCGGATCAGGTGGATGATGCAGACTCCCGCTGTCAACCTGGCTGTGCCTGGATCCGATCTCGTGACGGTTGTGGTTGGGCACACCGCTGGCTCCCGCGTTGTGGTGTGCTGCGGGAG
>NZ_MKJZ01000016.1:0-13359 GCF_001942225.1 Serinicoccus sp. CUA-874
CACTAGGCAATCCGACTCGTGTCATCAACCACCAACCCACTGACCTGCACCTTTCCACCCGGCCATGCCCCAGATAACTGATTAGCTGCGGAACTCAGGACCGTGGCCCGCAACCGTTCAATCTCGGCCGCCGTCTCCTCCAGGCGAATCTGCTCGGCGCTCTTGCCCGAGGCCGCACGCCGTCCGGGTACCGAGGCCGCCAGCGCGTCCAACGCGCCCTGCTTGGCCACCCGGCACACGTGCACCACCGTGGAACGGTCCACCTTGAACTGCTCCGCGGCCTCTCGCTGCGTGGCCTGGCCCGTCAGCACGCTGACGAAGATCTCGTACTTCTCCGAGGGCGCCAACCGGCGCCTGCGCGACCTGCCAGACTGCCCTTGCTGCTTCGATTCTGACATCGACTCCAACCTCCAAACTGGTAGTGAACCTACCCGCCTCCTGGTTGGGTTTTACATCGCGACCTTGGTGCACGAACTCAGACGCGTAACGAGACACCCGTAGGAGCGCGACGCACCGTTCTCTTCACCCCAGCGGGGCCAGGGCCGTGCTTCGCGGCGCTTACCATGCAGGGTAGACCTATATGTCGTTCGTCCCCGGATCGATCACCCGGTCGTCCCCCGGGTCGATGCCACGGAGGAAAGCGATGCAAGAGCTGTGCGCCCTCACCGAGCCTGCGTCCGGACCCGAGGACGAGCCGGTGGCGGCCCTGACGTCCGTCCACGCCACCATCGCCGGCACCCCGGTGCTACGCGGGCTGGACCTGCGGCTGCAGGCGGGTGAGGTGGTCGGGCTGATCGGCCCGAACGGCTCGGGCAAGAGCACCGTGCTGACGATGTTGGCTGGCCTGCTCCGGCCTGTCGAGGGAACGTGCCGGGTCCTGGGTGTGGACATCGGTGCCGACGGGGCCGCAGGGCGGGCCGCCCGCACCGAGATCCGCACCTCCATCACCTTGATCGGCCACCAGCCCGCGCTGTACCCGCAGCTTGAGCTGGGGGAGAATCTTCGCCTGGTGGCACGTCTGACCGGTCGCGACGACGCCCATGCGGCGAGCGCGCTGGAGGCGGTCGGGCTCGCGGCGGCGAGGCACCGGCGAGCTGACCGGTGCTCGCACGGCATGCTGCGCCGCGCGGACCTGGCCCGGGCGCTCCTGACCGAGCCGCGCTTGTTGCTGCTCGACGAGGCCCATGCGGGCCTGGACCGGGACAGCGTGCACCTGGTGCAGGTCCTGACCGAAGGGGTGCGGGCCCGGTCGGGTGCGTGCGTCCTGGTCTCGCACGAACGGGACCAGCTGCGCCCGCTGGTTGACCGGGCGGTGGAGCTGGTGGACGGCGCGGCCGTCCCCGCCGTGGTGGCCACACCGTGAGCGGGCCGGCTGGAACGGGTGAGCAGGTGCGGGCGCTGGTGGGGCTGCACTTGGCGCTCGAGCGGCGCACCGGTGAGGCGTTGTTGGTTGTCGCCCCGTTCGGTGCGGTGGCGCTGCTGCTGCTGCCGATGGCCGTCGGGACCGACATCCCGCTCCTGCGTCAGGTGGGGCCAGGGTTCTACTGGCTTGTCGTCCTGCTCTTCGGCGTGATGCTCACCGTGCGGCATAGCGCCGAGGACGGACCAGGCCCGCGGGCGCTGCTTGCGCAGTGCGGCGTCGACCCGGCCGCGAGGGCCATAGCCCGGGTCGTCGCGGACGCGGTGCTGCTGCTTGCGTTCCAGCTCGTCCTTGCGCCGGTCGCGGTCGCGCTGTACGACCCCCGGGTCCCCGGCTGGCCGTGGATGCTCGTCGTGCTCCCCCTGGTGGCCATCGGGCTGGCGGCTCTGGGCGCCCTGGCCGGGGCGGTGTCCTCGGGCACCGCAGGCCGCGCGGTGCTCGGTCCGCTGCTCGTCGTGCCGCTCGCTGTGCCGCTGCTGCTGGGGGCCACTCAGGTCATCGAGGCGGCCAGGTATGCTCGGGCACCGTGGCCATGGTTCCTCCTGATGGGCCTGGCTGACCTGCTCGCGCTGCTCGCCATCGTGCTGGCGGCGCCCGCGCTGGAGGAGGCGGAATGACGCGGATCGACCGACATCTCGTGGCCGCCACGGGCGTCCTGGTGCTCGCGGGGCTGGCGGCCGCCCTGACGGCGCCGCCGGATCGGCTGCAGGGTGATCTGCAGCGGTTGATGTACGTGCACGTCCCTGCCGCGTGGCTGGCGTACCTTTCTTTCGGCCTCACGCTCGCCGGCAGCGTCGGCTGGCTGCGCCGGCGTCAGGACCGGTGGGACCGCCTGGCCGCCTCCGCCGCGGAGGTCGGCGTCTTCTTCACCGGGCTGGCCATCGTGCTGGGCGCGATCTGGGGCAAGCCGGTCTGGGGGGTCTGGTGGACCTGGGATCCTCGCTTGGTGACCACCGCGGTGCTGTTCTTCGCCTACCTGGGATACCTCGCGCTGCGCCGCGCCACGGTCGACGCAGTCCAGCGCGCCCGCCGGAGCGCCATCTTCGGGGTCGTCGCGTTCGTCCAGGTTCCCGTGGTGCACTTCTCCGTCCTGTGGTGGCGGAGCCTGCACCAGCCGCCGACCGTCCTGCGCCCCGGTGACCCCACGATCGACCACGTCATGCTCGCGGCCCTGCTCGTGAACGTGGTGGCGTTCACCGCTGTCTCCGTGGTGGCCCTGCGGCTGCGCATGCGGTTGGCGAATGAGGAGGCCGAGCTGGCCGCGGCCACCACGGCACCCGGGCGGCCGCTGGCCGGGTCTGCCGTCACCGCGCCCGCCGTGAACTACCACCCGGAGGGTAGGAGATGACTAACTGGGGCTGGGTCTTGCTGGGCTTCGCCGTGGCATACGGATCCATGGCGGTGTACCTCGCCACCCTGCGTACCCGCACAACGCGTGTAGGTCGGCGGCTGGAAGAGCTGCGATGAGAACACGCGTGTTCGTCGTGCCCGGGATTGGGCTGGCCGCCGTCCTGGCCGGCGCGCTCACCTTCGGCAACCTTAACGACAACCTCGTCTATTACCTCACGCCGGGAGAGGCGTCCACCGGACGCGCGGCCGCCTCGGACGGGGAGCGGTTCCGTCTCGGTGGCCTCGTCAAGGCAGGGAGCGTCGTACCCACGGCTGACGGTGTGCAGTTCACCGTGGTGGAGGACTCCGACAAGAGCGCTGTACAGGTCGAGCACACCGGTGCGCCCAACCAGCTCTTCCAGGAAGGCATCGGCGTGATCGTCGAAGGGGAGTGGCGGCAGACCACGTTCGTCTCCGACACGATGATCGTCAAGCACGACGAGGAGTACCGCGTTCCGGAGACCGAGGCGGGGGTAGAAGCGCCTTGATCTGGGCAGCTGCAGGCTGGACGGGTGCCATGCTCGGACTGGCCAGTTCCGTGGTTCTGGCCTGGCGGGCACTGCGCGCTCAGCGGCGCCCCGGGGCGGTGCGGCTGGGCCAGTTGCAGGCTCTGGCTGCCTGCGTCCTGGCGGGCGGCGTGCTCGCGCAGGGTGCACTCATCGGCGCGCTGGTCACGGACAGCTTCGAGGTCTCCTACGTCGCCGAGACCGGCTCACGCACCACGCCCCTGTTCTTCAAGATCACGGCTGCCTGGTCGGCCCTCGACGGCAGTGCCGTGCTGTGGGTGCTCGTGCTGGCCGGCTTCATCGCCGTGGTGGCACGCGGCATTCCCAGCACCACCGACCGGCTGGGGACGGGGGCCTTGGGCGTGATGGCGCTCGTGGCTGTCTTCTTCTTCGGTCTGGTCACGACGGTGACCAATCCGTTCGAGATCCTGCCCGACCCGCCGTCGGACGGGCCCGGCGCGAACCCGCTGCTGCAGAACCACCTGATGGTGGCCTTCCACCCGCCGCTGCTGTACGTGGGGTACGTCGGCTTCACCGTCCCGTTCGCCTTCGCGATCTCGGCCCTGCTCCTGGGACAGGGGGGCGTCGAGTGGCTGCGGCGCACCCGCCGGGCCAACCTCGTCGCCTGGACCGGCCTGACGGGCGGCCTCGTGCTCGGTGCGTGGTGGTCCTACGAGGTACTGGGCTGGGGCGGGTACTGGGCGTGGGACCCGGTGGAGAACGCGGCCCTTATCCCGTGGCTGGTCGCGACGGCGTTCATCCACTCCGCGGTCGTCCAGGTCAAGCGCGGCATGCTCCAGCTGTGGAACCTCATCCTGGTCGTGTCGACCTTCTCTCTGACGCTGCTCGGCACGTTCCTGACCCGGTCCTCGGTCATCGCCTCGGTCCACGCCTTCACCCAGTCCGCGGTCGGGCCGGTGCTGCTGGTCTTCTTCCTGCTCGTGACGGTCGCCGCCTTCGGGCTCGTCGCCGGGCGCGGGGCGGCCCTGATCGGTGGCGGGCGGCCGGAGTCCTTGGCCAGCCGGGAGGGTGCCTTGCTCGTCAACAACGTGCTGCTGTCGCTGTACGCGTTCGTGGTGCTGCTAGGCACCCTGTACCCGGTGTTCGTGGAGGTGGCGACCGGGCAGCAGGTGTCGGTGGGTCGGCCGTTCTTCGACCGGCTGGCGGTGCCGCTGTCCTTTGCGCTGCTTCTCGCCATGGGGGTCGGGCCGTTCATGCCTTACCGACGGGCGAGCGGCCGGGTGCTCTGGCGGCGGGTATCCGGGCCGCTGCTGCTGGGCAGCCTGTCCGCAGCCGGCCTCGTCCTCGCCGGCATCACCTCCCCGCCCGTCGTCGCGGTGGTCCTGCTGGCAGTGACCATTGCCGCGGTGAGCGCGCGTGAACTGGTCGTGACGGCGCCGTGGCGTTCGCCGCGCGGGGTGTGGCGCCTGGTTCGCGGACGCCGCGGCTACTGGGGCGGACAGCTCTCCCACATTGGCGTCGCCCTGATCGCGGTGGCGATCGCGACGTCGGGCGGCCTGGGCCAGCGAGAATCTGCCGACCTCGAGCTCGGCGAGAGCGTGCCCTTCGCGGGCTACACCGTCACCTACGTCCAAGACGTCGAACGGGAGCTGCCGGACCGGACCGTGCGGGCCGCCCGCCTGGAGCTCAGCCGCGATGGCGAGGTGATGCGGACGATGGAGCCCGCCCTCACGGCGTTCGGGAACCAGCCGCAGGCCGTTGCGACGCCGGCGGTCTGGACCGGGCTCTCCGGGGACCTGTACGTGTCGCTCACCAGGCTGGAGGACGGTTCGGTGTCGATCAATCTGTCCATCCATCCGCTCATGTGGTTGATGTGGGCGGCCGGCGCGCTGGTGATGCTCGGCGGAATATGGGCGCTGAGCGGACGGCGCGTGGACCGGGCACGGACCACTCCGGAGCCAGGGACTCCGTCGCGTTCGAGCGACAAGGTTTCCCCCCATGCGTGACGCGGTGCGGCGAGCCGTCCTACCGGTCCTCCTGATGGCAGCTCTAGCCGTCGTGGCCTGGGGAGTGCTGGCCGGCCCGGCGGCTTCTGTGGACCGGGCGTACGAGCTGGAGCAGCGACTGCGCTGCCCCACGTGCCAGAGCGTATCCATCGCGGACTCCCCGTCCGAGACGGCTGCCGCCATGCGCCAAGAGGTTGAGCAGCAGGTCGCCGCCGGTCGTACCGACGAGCAGGTGTTCGACTATTTCCGGGCCCGCTACGGTGACTGGGTCGTGCTCGAACCGCCGGCGAGCGGCGTGACGCTGCTCCTGTGGCTCTTACCGGCCGCTGGTGGCGGGATCGCGCTCGTCGTTCTGACAACCCTGCCGCGCCGGCATGTCCCGGCACTTCCGGAGGAGGAGCGCGAGCGTGTCCGACGTGAGATCGACCGACTGCGCCCCGTCGTCGAGGAGGAGGACGAGCCGTGACCACCTCAGCCCAGCGAGACCTCCAGAGCCGTGCCCGGATGGAGCAGCAGCGCGACCAGGCGCTGCGCGACCTGCTCGAGCTGGAGCAGCAGGTGCGCGCCGGCGAGGTGCCACCGGGCCCGGCCGCGGAGCTCAGACGGCGCTACGAGCGAGCCGCCGCGGAGGCGCTGGCGCTGTTGGACGGTACGGAGACCGTCGAGAGTGCCAGGCCCCGGCGCAAGCTCACGTGGCGTGCGGTCCTCTACGGCGCCGGAGGGTTCGTGGCCCTCGTGGCGCTCGCTGTGGTCCTTCCGCCCGCTCTGCAGGAGCGGCCCGAGGGCGGGTTCGTCACCGGCAACGAGGTCACCCAGGTCGGTTCCGCGCCGCAGCCGACCTCGTCGCGCCCGGGCGTGATCTGTCCAGGGTCAGCGACGCGGAGATGGAACAGGTCGTCGCCGCAAACCCAGACGTGGTCGGCATGCGCCTGGCCCTGGCCGAACGCTACCGCGACCAGGGAGAGTTCGACAATGCCGTCCCGCACTATCGCGAGGTGCTCGAGCGCGAGCCGGGCAACGCCGAAGCGCTCGCGTCACTCGGCTGGATCCTGTTCATGCTCGACGACACAGTCGAGGCGTCCCGCTTCGCCGACCAGGCCCTGGAGCAGGACCCCACCTTGCCCCTCGGGTGGTGGCTGCAGGCAAACGTCCGGCTCTACGGCCAGGACGACCCCGACGGCGCCATGGAGGCGCTGCGACGGATGCAGGAGCTGCCGTTGGAGCGGGAGGTGCAGAGCCAGGCGGCTGCACTGCAACAGGAGGCGCGAGCGCGCGCGGCGGGGGGTGGCGAGTGAGCGGGCGGAAGATCGCGGATGGCACGGGTGCTCCCGCGCCAGAAGTGTTTGTGCCGCCTGGGCAGGAGCCGTCGACGGTGCAGCCGGACGGATCGGCCGAGGAGGTTGTCCCGGCTCTCGCCACCGCGGGGGCCGCACCCGGTCGCGCCGGGGCATGCTGGGGTGGATCGGTGGCCTCGTCCTGGCTGCGGTGGTGGTCGTGGGCGCGGTGCTGGGCGCGCGACTCGGCACAGACCCGACGTTGGTGAGGTCCCCCCTGATCGGGCAGCCGGCGGCGAGCGTGGAGTGGCCCTACCTGGAGAAGGACGGCGTCCTGCGGCTGGCGGACCTGCGCGGCAGGGTCGTCGTCGTCAACTTCTGGGCGTCGTGGTGCGTCCCCTGTCGTGCGGAGCACCCCGAGCTGGTCGCGGCCGCCGATGCCTACGCCGATGCTGGTGTCACCTTCGTCGGGGTCAACTACCAGGACCAGAAGGCCACCGCGGTGGCGTTCCTCGACGAGCTCGGCCGGGGCGAGCGTTACGAGTACGTGGTCGACACGGGGTCCCGAGGAGCCGTCGACTTCGGCGTCTACGGGGTTCCGGAGACTTTCGTGATCGACCGCGAGGGTACCATCGTGGCAAAGATCATGGGCGCCTCGAACTTCCCGCTGCTGGCGAGCACGCTCGACCAGGTGCTCGCCGGCAGGTCGCCAGGCGAGGTGGTCAACGGACCCGTGCAGCGCGAGCCCGGTGGCTGAGAGCATCCGTGTCAGAAGCGTCAGGGAGGCGAGAGCCGGCGTGGTCCCGGACTACGAGGGACGGGCGGTAGGGTGTCACTGCGGCCTGGATCGGTTGGAGGTTGGCAGGTTTGGAACTCTACGCCCTGATGTCGTTGGCGCTGGTCGCCGGTGTGGTGTCCTTCACCTCGCCGTGCTGCCTTCCCATGCTGCCGGGTTACGTGTCCTACGTCTCCGGGCTTCGCGGGCCGGCCCCGTCAGCCGGTGGAACGGTCGCCACCCGGGTGCGCACCCGGGTCATGACCGGTTCGGTCCTCTTCGTGATCGGGTTCACCCTCGTCTTCACGGTGCTCGGGATCACCGCGTCTGCCCTGGGACTACTGCTGGTGCAGAACCGACAGGTCATCAACGTCGGCGGCGGAGCTTCGTCGTATTCATGGGGCTGACGATGGTCGGCCTGATCCGCGTGCCGCTGCTGCAGCGCCGCTTCGCCGTCGACGTCTCTCGGTTCAACCGCGGCCCGGCCAGCGCCCTGCCCCTGGGTGCCGCGTTCGCCTTCGGGTGGACGCCCTGCGTCGGTCCCGTGCTGACGGCGATCCTCGCCACGGCGGCCGGCACGGGGACGTTGGGCCGCGGGGCGGCGTTGCTCGTCGTCTACAGCCTGGGCCTCGGCCTGCCGTTCCTGGCACTGGCTGCCGGCATGGCCCGCGGCAAGCGGCGACCGGACTGGCTCGCACGTAACAGCCGCCGGATCGAGCTGGCCGGTGGGGTCCTGCTCATCGTGACCGGCCTGGCGATGGCCACGGGCAGCTGGACCGTGCTCATGAGCCGGTTCCTGGCCTTCTACGCCCGCTTCGGGTGGCCGCCGATCTAGTGTGCGTGACGCGGCCGGCCGCCGGGCCGCCTCGTGATCGCGCATCTGAGGAAGCGTTCCTGGCCAGCGGTCCCTCGTGCGCGGTCACGGCCCGTCATCGAAACATCACCGCGACGTGATCAGCGCCGGACCACCTCCCGCGAATATCGGTCAGGCTGGTGGGCGGGCTCCTGCTGCGCTCCCGGTCATGGTCCTGGCCGGTCAGCTGCAGGGCATGAGGTGGTCGCCGTCCCGGCCGACCACCAGCACTGGGCGGTCCTTAACCTTGCGCGCGTCCTCCTCGAAGGTCACCCACGCCAGAGCGCCTCGCCCGGATCGGCCGCGAGGTGTGTCTGAGCAAATGCACCAGTGGGGGCTTGTAATACCCAGCCAGGGGGCGGCTGTTATGAATGATCCTTGCGTAGTGCTCGGCGGGTGGCAACCCGGGTCTGGTGAGCGGCGACCATGCCGTCGCGTCGGTCCTTGCGGATGGCCTCGCCGCGGCCGTGGTGCTCGTCCTTTGGAGTGACGTAGCCGATGCCCTCGTGCAGCCGGACGGTGTTGTAGTTATGCGGGTGATCGGTGTCAAGGGCTGTCGTCATGAGGCGTCGTGGTCGAGCCGGTCGAGCAACCCGTCGAAGATCTTGGTTCGAGCGACTTGTCCCTTGTTGGCGGCGTCCTCGCGCTGGCGTTGCAGGGTTGGTCGGAACTCGATTGTGGTGACGAAGAAGGTGCAGCTCTCGCAGATCGACTCGAAGTGGCAGTCCATCTCCACGGGTCGCGCGCAGTAGCCGTTGCCGAGCATCCGGCGGTGCATCTCGCCGCGGAGTTTGCGCATCTCGGTGCCCTCGTCGTCGCCGGGTAGTTGTCGGGGCTGGTCGTAGAGGGCTTCGACCTTCTCGGTGACGGCGAAGTATTCATCGGCGACAGTCTTGTCGGCGATGCGGGCGTAGACCATGGTCATGGCGAGGGTCTTGTGGCCGAGGAGCGCGGCGATGGCGTCGAGGCTCATCCCGCGATTGATGGCCTGGGTGGCCAGGGTGTGGCGAAGTTGGTGGGGGGTGACGTGGCCGATGCCGGCGGCTGCGGCCTGGTCACGCAGAATCTGGCCGACGCGATATCCGGTGAGCGGGCGGTTGCGTTCGATGAGCAGCCGGTCCGACCGGACGTCGGTGGGGCGATGTGCGTTGACCCAGTCGTCGAGGAGTTCCTTGAGCTGGGGGTGCAGCGGGATGTAGCGGTCGTTGTGGAGCTTGCCGACCGGGATTCGTAGCCAGAATGCCGAGCCGATTTGGACAACGGCGTCCACGGTGAGTTCGAGCAGTTCGCTGCGTCGGACCCCGGTGCGAGCGAGTAGCTCGGTGACAAGCCGTGCGAGCGGGTCGGTGTCGGCCCGGGCAACGCGCAACAGTTTGGCCGCTGCCGCGTCGTCGAGGAATCGAGGAAGAGGCTTGTCGATGATCGGGAGGTCGCCGGTGAAGATGAGTGGCCGTTGCGGCGGATTCGGATAGCCCCACTCCGCGGTCCGGTCGAAGAAGCAGTGCAGGTTGATGAGGTGCTCTTTGATCGAGGTGCGGCACAGAGGTTTCCCGGTGCGTGGACGGGGATGCGTGGCCAGCCAGCCCTTGAACTGCTCGATGTGGTGCCGCTCGAGGTCGGCGCAGCTGCCCACCTCGGGATGTCGCTCGGCGAGCCAAGTGCCGAACACTCGCAGGTGCTGCTCGATGTGTTTGACCGTCGCCGGCCGCAGGCTCAGGGTGACCTGCTCGACGTAGCGGCGGGCGTTGTCAGCGAACCCGGGTGCGACCACGGTCCAGCCGGTGACCGATACTGGTGGGCGCCGCGGCGGGCGGCGGTAATGATCGAGTCGGCCGGCGTGGAACAGGGTGAGACGGAGCCGGTGGAGTACCGATGCCATGTTGCGGCCAGACTCGGGCTTGTCACGCGCCGTGTATGCATCGACGACGGCCTGGGACGCGGCGGCGAAGTCGACCTCCCCGACCTGATCGGCCCGGACGCCGGTGACTGCGGTGATCATCGCCAGGCTGTTCCACTGGATCTTGCGATCTGCCTCGCTCACCCCGATCCGGTCGCACGCCTCGACGAACCAGGCGTGCGCGTCGGGACAGTGCGTGCGGGCGGCGGTGCCGAGGCGGAGGTAGACCCGGCCGAAGATGTCGGCGTCGACGGTGAGCTGGCCGGTGACCATCAGCCAGGAGGCGAACGAGCGGGCCTTTCGGATGGCGTCGAGCTGCCGGCCTCGGCTCATCTGGTTCCAGCCGCCGGCTCGCTCGAGTTTGGCGCAGAAGGACCGGGCGGCCTGCATGGTGGAGCGACCGGTCTTCAGCCAGCGGATTGCATGGCCGTCTCGTACGCGGCGATCAGATCGACATCCTCAGAGCCGAGCGCGACGGCGGCCGGCCTCACAGGTCACCGAGTCCTTGGGCGTCAATCGCCTCGACCGCGCGCTGGTATTCGCCGGCCAGCCAGTCGTTGGCCAGATGCAGGTAGATCCGGGTCGACTCGATCGAGCGGTGGCCAGCCTGGGCCTGGATGGCTTCCAGCGCCATCCCGGCCTCGCGCAACCGGGTGAAGCAGGTGTGCCGGAGCTGGTGACAGGTCAGCTGTTCGATCCCTGCTCGCTTGCGGGCTCCGGAGACGATCTCGTCCAACCCAGCCGCGCTGAGCGGCCGCCCGCGACGGGGGCCCTTCAGCACCACGAACACGTGACTGGTACTCGACGTGCCAGGGCGCTCGGACTCGAGGTAGTCGGCAAGCGTGGTGAAGAACCGCTTCGACACCGGGATCAGTCGCTGGTGTCCGCCCTTGCCGTCGGCGATGAACAGGCGGTGCTCGCCCGGCCGAACGTCCTCCAGCCGTAGGCCGAGGACCTCACAGCGGCGCAGCCACCGAGCAGCATCGCCTCGACCATCGCCCGATCCCGGCGGGTGCGCAGCGCCCCCATGAAGATGTCGACCTGATCCGGATCGAGCACCCGGGGTAGGGTCCGCGGCGTCCGGATCAGCGGCACCCCGCGGACCGCTCGCTGGCCGGGACGACGTACCGCCAGACCACGAGGCACTGGGTTGCGGGTCACGCCCGCGTCGTCGCGGATGATCAGGTATTCATAGAGCCCGGCGATCGTCGCCAGTCGACGTTTGATCGTCCGAGCCGACAGACCTGCCTCGCCGTCCTCGATCCGCACCACCTTCGCGCCCCGCCGAGGTTCCCGCTGCGCCTTGATGAACGCCAAAACGTCAGCGGTGTCGACCTCGACCGGGTCCTTGTCGATGATCGAGAAGAACACCTTCAAGTCATAGGCAGTGGCCAGCACCGTGTTCGGCCGGGCACGCGCAGCGACCAGCGCGAGGTAATCGTCAAGCAGCCCGTGCCCCAACGAGATCACCCTGCCGTCGCCCTCGGCACGAGGACTCTGGACCAGGCAAGGATCGAACACGAAAGGCCTCCTGAACCGAGGATCCGCTTACCCCCGGCGACAGCCTTGTCCGACACGCCGAGATCACCCGCATATCGTGACTGGGTGCGGGCGGCCTCCAGCTCGGCTTCCAGCTCGCCGGGGTCGGTGATCTTGCTCAGGTGTGGCAGCTCGGGCTTGAGGTGGCCGAAGAACGACTCGATCCAGGCTTGGTCGTTGGGGGTGGCCGGGCGGCCGAAGTGCTGAGCGATCCGGGCGCCGGCCATGAACACCGCGGTGGCCTTGGAGGTCATCTGCGGCCCGTTGTCGGAGACGGCCAGCAGCACCGGGACGCGGTCGTCGTTGTCGGGGACCACCCCGTGGGAGAGCTCTTCCAGCAGGTCGCCCTCGAGCAGGTGCTCCTTTCCGTCGGCGATCAGGGCACGGGTGAACGCGAGCTCGACCTGGGTGGAGGTCTCCTCGGCGCTGACCACGGTGGACAGCCAGTACCGGGAGATGACGTCCAGCACCGCGACCACGCACCGGCCGGCGCCGCGGTGAAGTGGGTGAAGTCCTACGCCGACGTGCGGACTATGCCGACGGCTGCGGTGATGGGGCGGGTCAGCGGGACTGCTGAGGGTAGAAGGGTCGGCATAGTCGCGTCGTAGGGGGTCAGGCTTCCAGGCACCAAGTGTCTGGAGGTGAGGTCAGTGACGAAGAGATCGCCGCCGGCCCGGCCGTCCGCGGACCGGATTCCGCGGGTGCCGGCGGGTCCCTTGGCGCCGACGGTGCTGGAGGAGTGCCAACGGTGGCTGGACAGGCAGGGATACACGCCTGCCACGGCGGCCGGGGTCGTGAACCTGCTCGCCCGCCTGAGCCTGTGGATGGAGGAGGTGGGCGCCGAGGTCGACGACATCGACGGGCAGCTGCTGGACCGGTTTGTCCTGCGGGAACGATCGCGCGATGTCGTGTGCACCACGGTGAAGAGCTGCTCGGGCACGATGCGCAGGTCCGGCGGGTTCCTGCCGGAGATGATCAAGACGGTCCTGGAGCGGGGCATGTCGGCCGAGCTGACCGACCACCTCGGGTACGCCAGGCACGACCCGGCCGGGCGAGGCTCGGGCAACTCCCGCAACGGCACGACCCCGAAGACGGTGTCCACCGAGATCGGCGACATCCGCCTGGACCAGCCGCGGGACCGCAGCTCCACGTTCGCCTCGGCGCTGGTGCCCAAGGGCGCCCGGCGCCTGGGCGGGCTGGAGGACATGATCATCTCCCTGTACGCCGGCGGGATGACGGTCCGCGACATCCAGCACCACCTCGCCGCGACGCTGGGCACCGAGCTGTCCCACCAGACGATCAGCAACGTCACCGACGCCGTGCTCGAGGAGGTCAAGACCTGGCAGTCCCGCCCGCTGGAGGCGTTCTACCCGGTGATCTACCTCGACGCGCTCGTGGTCAAGGTCCGCGACGGCGCGCACGTGACCAACCGCGCCGCGCACATCGCGATCGGTGTCGACATGGACGGCGTCAAGCACGTCCTGGGCATCTGGGTCCAGGCCAACGAGGGCGCGAAGTTCTGGGCCGGCGTGTGCGCCCAGCTGGCCAACCGAGGCGTCAAGGACGTCCTCATCGTCTGCTGCGACGGTCTGACCGGCTTCCCCGAGGCCATCGAGGCCACCTGGCCGCGAGCGATGGTCCAGACCTCGTCTGTGCACCCTAGGGGTGGCCAGATGGTCTGGCTGGTTGTCTGCGCCGCCGCGGGTAGGACCTATGCAGACGCGTTGCCTTCGAGGTCC
>NZ_MKJZ01000017.1:0-11136 GCF_001942225.1 Serinicoccus sp. CUA-874
TCCTTCGAGTAGGCGTGTGGTCAGAGACCGCCATCATCGAAGGAGCCCCGCTCCGTCCCCGGATTGGGGCCACAGGGTGGGGAATTTCAGTGAGCAGAACTGGGGAGAATCACCTGAGCGCCGTCATGCTCACCCTCGCCGCCGCGGTGGCCATCGCCGTCGTCATGGTGTGGCGGGAGGGTGTCCGCGCCTGGCTGACCGAGCCGCCCTTCTGGGTGGTCCTGGGGCTGGCCGTGGTGCAGTCGGGCCTGCGCCAGGTGCTGACCCGCCGTCTCGCCGACGCCGAGCGCTACCTCACACCCGACCCGGCGGGGGTCGCGGCCCGCACCGCGATCCGCAACGAGGGCCTGGAGCTCATGCGCCGGCTGCACGCGGCGGAGGTCTACGACAAGGTCGTGGTCGTCGGTCACTCGCTCGGCTCGGTCATCGGCTACGACATCCTGCGGCTCTACTGGGACGAGGCCCGGCACCCGGCCTTCGAGAAGATGGGGCCGCAGCCCGAGGCGGAGCGGCTGGTCCTCGACTACAGCGACCCCCTCGGGCTGGAACGCGGCGAGGTCGACGTCTTCCAGCACGTGCAGCGCCGGCTCTGGCGGGAGTGCCGCCAGCGGGGCGTCCCGTGGCTGGTCACCGACTTCGTCACCCTGGGCTCGCCGCTCGCGCACGGCCGGCTGCTGCTGGACACGCGGGCCTCCTCGCTGCAGCGTCGTCAGGACGACCTGGAGCTGCCGATGTGCCCACCGATGCCGTCGCTGGCACCCACCGCGGAGGCCGACGACCGCTCCGGCGCGTTCTACCCCACCGTGCTGCGCAAGGGCGAGCTGGAGCGCACCGCGCTGGTCGGCAACCACGGGGCACCCTTCGGGCCGACCCGGTGGACCAACCTCTACTTCCCGCGGCGGGCCTGGCTCTACGGCGATCCGGTCGCCGGGCCGCTGCGGCCGACCTTCGGGACCGGCATCCGCGACCTGGCGGTGCACCACTCGGGGCCGCACCGACGCTGGTGGCACCGGCTGCTGCCGATGCACGCGCACCTGCGTTACTGGGCCCCGCTGCAGGGTCCGCCGCGAGAGCGCGCGGGTACGGTGGAGAGCGTGCCGGCGCTGCGGGCCGTCCTCGGTCTGCAGCAGGAGGACCAACCCGGCGACGAGGAGCAGGACCACCATCGTGCGGGAGGGACCCCATGACCGAGCCGACCACCTACCCCGGCCCACGGATCGTCGTCGCGCAGGACCTGCCCGTGCCCGCCGATCCCGTCTTCGAGGCGTGGACCGACGAGGCGGTCCTGGCGACGTGGTGGTGGGCCGGTCTGCCCGACACGCAGCACCAGGTGTGCGCCGAGGTCGGCGGCGACTTCGCGGTGAGCTCGCAGGTGGCCGGGCTCGCGGGACGCGGGCGCTTCACCCGGCTGGAGCGCCCCTCGCTGCTGCAGATGGCGTGGCGCTGGGAGACCGGTGAGGGTCAGGCGCAGGACGACCTGGTGACCGTCGAGCTGCGGGAGCACTCCCACGGCACCCTCGTGGTCCTCACCCACGAGATCGCCGACGCCGACTCCGACACGGCCATGCGCGACGGCTGGCTCGGCGCGCTCACCGCCCTCGCCGCACTCTTCCCGGCCTCGTCCGAGCGCGGCAGCGGCCACTGAGCGCCGGCTCGTCACTCCTGAGCCGGGTCGAGGAGGCTCTCGGCTGACGAACCGGCTCCTAGACGCGATACTGGGGGCGGGTCCGGCCTCAGAGCCGACGGAAGGCCGTCGCCAGCAGCACCGGCTCACCCACGGCGTCCGAGGCATCCAGGTCGCACTCGGCCTCGATGACCCAGTCCAGGTCACCCTCGGGGTCGCTCACCGTCTGGCTGACCCGCCAGACCCGCGCGGCCCGCCCGTCGGAGATCTGCGCCTGCCCGGCCGGGACCGGCTCGACCCGCAGGTGCTGGGGCCCGCGGGCGTCGGCGTCGAGGACGACCTGGTCGTGCTCGTCGTAGAAGGCGCCGACCGCCGCGTCCCAGTCCTCCCGGCCCATCAACGGCTCGACGGCCTCCTCGGGCAGCGCGGCGACCTGCGCCTCGAGGTCGCCCAGCGCCTCCCAGGCGTCGTCGGCGACCAGCTCCACCCGGCGCCACATGGCGTTGCGCACCATCACCCGGAAGGCCCGCTCGTTGCCGGTGATCGGCCGGGCCGGGACGGCGGGTGCACCCGCGGCCTCGCGGGCCGCGGCCTCCGCCACCCGCTCGGGGTCGGTCAGGGCCTCCCACTCCTCCAGCAGCGAGGAGTCGGTCTGCCGGATCGTCTCGCCGAGCCAGTGCACCAGGTCGTGCAGCCCGTCGGTGTAGGCGGACTCCGGGACGGTCTGCCGCAGCGTGCGGTAGGCGTCGGTGAGGTAGCGCAGCACCACGCCCTCCGACCGCGCCAGCTGGTAGTAGCCGACGAACTCGGTGAAGCTCATCGCCCGCTCCCACATGTCGCGGACGACGGCCTTGGGCGACAGCGCGTCCTCGCGCACCCAGGGATGGGACTGGCGGTATACCGCAAGGGTCCCCTGCAGCAGCTCGGCGAGCGGCTGCGGCCAGGTGACCTCCTCCAGCAGGGCCATCCGCTCGTCGTAGTCGACACCGTCGGCCTTCAGCTGCGCGACCGCCTCCCCGCGGGCGCGGTAGCGCTGTGCCAGCAGGATCGGCATGGGGTCGTCGAGCACGGACTCCACCACCGAGACGACGTCGAGGGCATACGTCGGCGCCTCGGGCTCGAAGAGCTCCAGGGCCGCGAGGGCGAAGGGCGCCAGCGGCTGGTTGAGCGCGAAGTTCTCCGCGACCCCGGGCGCGAGGTCGATGCTGCGGCCCTCCCGCTGCCCCGGGTCGACCCGCACGAGCACGCCGGTGTCCAGCAGCGAGCGGCCCAGGGCGATCGCGCGCCGCGCCAGCCGGTTCTGCGCCGCCGGGGTCTCGTGGTTGTCCCGCAGCAGCGCCGACAGGTGTTCGACCGGGTCCCCACGACGGGCGACGGTGTTGAGGATGACGGCGTGGTCGACCTTCATCTTCGACTGCAGCGGCTCCGGCTCGGCACCGACGAGCTTGGCGTAGGTCTGCTCGCTCCAGGAGACCGAGCCTCCGGCGGTTTCTTCCGCTGCACCCGCTTCTGCTTCTTGGGGTCGTCCCCCGCCTTGGCCAGGCGCGCGCGTTCTCGATGGCGTGCTCCGGCGCCTGCACCACGACATACCCGGAGGTGTCGAAGCCGGCCCGGCCGGCCCGACCGGCGATCTGGTGGAACTCGCGGGCGCGCAGGACCCGCTGCCGGGTCCCGTCGAACTTCGCGAGCCCGGTGAAGAGGACGGTGCGAATGGGCACGTTGATGCCGACCCCGAGGGTGTCGGTGCCGCAGATGACCTTGAGCAGACCGTCCTGCGCGAGCTGCTCGACGAGCCGGCGGTAGCGCGGGAGCATGCCGGCGTGGTGCACGCCGATGCCCTGCCGGACGAGCTGGGACAGGGTCCGCCCGAAGCCCGCGGTGAACCGGAAGGCGCCGATCCGGGTGCGGATCGCCTCCTTCTCGGCGGCGTCGACGAGCCGGGGCACCGAGAGCAGCGACTGCGCGCGCTCCAGCGCCTCTCGCTGGGTGAAGTGGACGACGTAGACCGGCGCCTGGCGCTCCTCCAGCAGCTCGGTGATCGTGTCCGGCACCGGGGTCATCGCCAGCTCCGGGGCGAAGTGGAGCGGGACCGGCCGCTCAGCCCCGGCCACCAGAGCGGTCTGCCGCCCGGTGCGGCGGGTGAGGTCCTCACGGAAGCGCGTCGTGTCGCCGAGGGTGGCCGACATGAGCACGAACTGCGCCTGCGGGAGCGTGAGCAGGGGGACCTGCCAGGCCCAGCCGCGCTGCCCGTCCCCGTAGTAGTGGAACTCGTCCATGACGACGACGCCGAGGTCGGCGCCCTCCCCCTCGCGCAGCGCGATGTTGGCCAGCACCTCGGCGGTGCACACGACGATCGGGGCGTCGGCGTTGACCGCGGCGTCGCCGGTGAGCATCCCGACGTTCTCCGCGCCGAAGACCCGGCAGGCGTCGAAGAACTTCTCGCTGACGAGGGCCTTGATCGGCGCCGTGAGGAAGGCCACCTCGTCGCGCGCCAGCGCGAGGAAGCAGGCTGCGGTGGCGACCAGCGACTTGCCGCTCCCCGTGGGGGTGGCGAGCACGACGTTGCTGCCCTCGAGCAGGTGCAGCAGCGCCTCCTCCTGGTGCGGGTAGAGCTCGGTCCCGCGCTCCCGCGCCCAGTCGGCGAAGGTGGTGAAGAGCGCGTCAGGGTCGAGATCGGCGGCGCCGTCGCGGGGCAGGCTCGCGGTGAGGGTCTGGTCGGTGGGCATCACCGCCCATTGTGGGCGATCAGCCTGCCGTGCGCGGCACCCGCACCACCTGACCGACGGAGATCACGTCGGGGTCGGTGATCGTCCCCGGGTTGGCCGTGACCAGCCGGTGGTAGAGGCTGCCGTCGCCGTAGTAGTGGTCGGCGATCCCCCACAGGGTGTCGCCGGCGACGACCGTGTGCTCCTGGTAGACGGCATACCCGGGCACCACCTGCGGACCGTGCACCACCTGGACGGTCTGGGTGTCCATCTCCCCGTCGCCGTCCCGGGGCGAGGGCCAGAAGACCTCCACCGTCAGCAGCGGACGCGTGAAGGCCGCGCCGGAGAGGTCGACCTCGACCTGGAACTGCCCGTGCCCCCCGACACCGTCACCGGCGCTGAAGTGGCCGACGACCTCGTCGTGGCCCTCGCTGACGCGGTAGTTGAAGGTCGCCTCGAAGGCACCGCCCGCCGTGCCGGCGACGAGGAGGGTGTCGGACACGAGGTCGTACTGCTGCGGTTGCTGGATCCGGATGCTCACGGGCACCACCTCTTTCCGTGACGTCAGGATACTCCCGCGGTCCGCCGCGCGGAAGGCACCGCCCGTCGGGCACGATGGGCGCATGCTCAGCGTCGACCTCGCCCGCCGCCTGCACGACGCCGGTCTCATCTGGTCGCCGTTGGCCGGCGACCGCTTCGTCGTGGACCGGCCCGGGCTCTCGCACGACGTCTTCTATCTCGCCGACATGACGGTGGAGGTGCACGAGTTCGTCGGCGGTTCGGTGATCGGCTTCAACGGCGTCGCCGAGTGGGCGCTCGACTCGGTCGCGCTGGACGACACGGTCTGGCTGCCGCGGGAGGACCAGCTGCGGGCGGTGCTCGGGCACGACTTCGTGGGGCTCGGCAAGCGTGGGACCGAACCGGACGACGTGTATGCCGTCGTCGCGCTCGTCGAGGGCGCTCCCCAGACCTTCACCCACCGCGACGCCGAGGAGGCCTACGGCCGGGCGACCCTCGCCGTGCTCGCGCACCGCCACTGACGCATGACGCGCGCTCGACCGGGTCCAGTGGCCGCGGTCGATGCTCAGCGGCGGATGGTGACCTGTGGGGCATACAGCTCCATGGCCGCCAGCGCGCGCTCGTGGGCCTCGTCGGTCGACCCGGCGCAGGCCGCCGCGACGACCTCGACCGTGCACCCGGTGTCGGCGGCGGCCAGCGCTGTTGAGAGAACGCAGCAGTCCGTGGCCACGCCGGCCAGGACGAGGTGCGCGTCGGCGCCGACGACCTCGCGCAGGCCCTCCCCCCACTTGCCGAAGGTCGGCTCGGAGACGGTGTAGGGCAGGTTGAGCTCGGCGATGTCGTCGACGAGGTCGAAGAGCGGGTCGAACTGCTCCCGGTCGGCGAAGGGGAAGCGCTCGAAGTAGGGCACCCAGGAGCCGTGCTTGACGTGCGGCGGGATCCACCGCGTCTGCACCACGCGCTCGCCGGCGCCGTGCTCGGCCACGAGCTCGCGGATCGGCCCCACCGTCTCCGCGAAGCGCGGGGCGCACCACTCCGAGGAGGGGTCGGCGAAGATGCGTTGCGCGTCGACGACGACGAGCCAGGGTGCGGTGCTCATGGCGCTAGCGTACGTCCGGGTCCGCCAGCGGCCAGCCCCCCGCGGCCAGGTGAGCGGACACCCGGGCGACGTCCTTGTCGGTGGCCTCCTGCAGGGCATACGACCGGATGAGCTCGCGGATCTGCTCCTGGGTGACCGCCCCGTCGCTGTCGGCGAGGAGCTCGGTGACGATCGCCTCGATGTCGTCCTCGGTCAGCTTGCGGCGCAGCACCCCCAGGAGGGCGACGTAGTCGCCGTCGGGCACGCCCTCGGGGTAGCCGGCCCGCAGCCACTCCACGACCCGGCGGAGTATGCCTGCCCGCTCCACCTCAGGCTCCCTTCTGCAGCGTCGGGAGCACGCCCTCGAAGACGAGCTCGTAGCCGAAGCCCGAGGACACGATGACGGCCAGGCCGAGGAGGACCCCGACTACCACCAGCACGAAGCAGAGCCAGGCGACCGGTCGCAGCCAGGGCCGCGGGTCGGAACGGTCGGCCTCGGCGTCGGCGCCCTCGGCCAGCGCCAGGGCGCGGATGCCCAGCGCGAAGACCAGCGGGAGACCGGCCCCCAGCAGCAGCCCGGCGAGGAGCAGCTGCCCGCCGCCCGTGAGCCAGAGCCCGAGCAGGTCACCCATCAGCGACCCCCTTCCCTCGGGGCGCGGCCGTGGCTCTCGACCCACTCCTCGTTGACGTTGGTGTGGTCCACCGGCGCCTGCCGGGAGCGGCGCCACATGACCCCGACCGCGACGAGGAGCAGCAACGTCATGACCAACGCCGCCAGCGCGCCGCCGCCGAGCAGGTGCCCGAGGAACCAGGTCGCGGCACCCGCGATGCCCGCCATCGGCAGCGTGATGAGCCACGCCGTCACCATCCTGACCGCCACGCTCCAGCGCACCTCCGCCCCGGGCTTGCCCACCCCGGAGCCGAGGATCGATCCGGTCGCGACGTGCGTCGTGGAGATCGCGAACCCGAGGTGGCTGGCGGCCAGGATCACCGCGGCGGAGGCCGACTCGGCCGCCATCCCCTGCGGCGAGGAGATCTTCACCAGCCCCTGCCCCAGGGTGCGGATGATGCGCCACCCCCCGAGGTAGGTGCCCACGGCGATGGCGAACGCGCACGAGGCCTTGACCCAGAAGGGCACGCTGCCGGTGTCGGTCCAGTGCCCGGTCGCCAGCAGCGCGAGCGTGATGATGCCCATGGTCTTCTGCGCGTCGTTGGTGCCGTGCGCCAGGGACACCAGGGAGGCGGACCCGATCTGACCCCACCGGAAGCCGGCCGCGCGGTACTTCTTCGCGACGCCCTCGGTGACCCGGAACACGAGCCAGGTCCCCACGGTCGCCACGACGAGCGCGATGACCGGGGACATGAGCGCCGGCAGGATCACCTTGCCGACGACACCGTCCAGCTCGGACCCGTCGCCGACCCACTTCACCCCGGACCAGCCCAGCGCCGCCACGGTGGCGCCGATCATCCCGCCGAAGAGCGCGTGCGAGGAGGACGACGGCAGACCGAAGAGCCAGGTCAGGACGTTCCAGACGATCGCCCCCACGAGCCCGGCGAGCAGGATGAGCAGCAGCGCCACTCCCCCGTCGCCGATCAGCTCGGGTCGGGGCGAGCCGTCGGTGTCCTGGATGTTGATGACGGCGTTGGTGACCGTGAGGGCCACCTCGATCGACAGGAACGCACCGACGAGGTTGAGCACCGCGGACAGCAGCACCGCCGTCCGGGGGCGCAGGGCCTGCGTGGCGATGGAGGTGGCCATCGCGTTGGCGGTGTCGTGGAAGCCGTTGGTGAAATCGAAGGCCAGGGCGACCACGACCACCAGCACCAGGATGAGCAGCTCGGCGGGCACGAGGGACATTGTGCACGCCACGAGCGGCTTTCACCCATCGTTCACCGGGAGCTAGTTGACCCGGTCGCGTCCGGTATACCGGCCGCCGGGTCGGGCACACGCCCGCCGCGGCTCAGGCGGACTCCTGCCGGCGCACGATCGCGCGCCCGAGGGTGAGCCAGCCGACGAAGCCGATCCCGAGGGCGACCAGGACCCCCAGGTTGGCCCAGGCCCAAGTGCCCTCCTTGCCGCCCAGCCCGAGCGGGCCGAGGAGGTATCCCTGCCAGTTGTTCCAGGCGGCGGCGTCGGCGAAGAGGTTGATGACCAGGCCCCAGCCGATGACCGAGCCCACGATCATGAGGCCGATCGCGGTCCAGTTCCAGTCGCCGTAGCGGCCGCGCGGGTCGAAGAGCGCCCGCTCGTCGTAGTCCTTGCGGCGCAGCACCACGTCGGCCATGAGGATGCCCGCCCAGGCCGCGATCGGGACGCCGAGGGTGATGAGGAAGCTCTGGAACGGCGCCAGGAAGCTCTGCGCGAAGAAGACGACCCAGATCGTGCCCAGGGTGAGGATCGTCCCGTCGATGAGCGCCGCGGCGGGGCGCGGGATGTCGATGCCGAGCGAGAGCAGCGTCAGCCCGGAGGAGTAGATGCCCAGCACGGCACCGCTGACGAGCGCGAGCACGGCCGCGAGCAGGAAGGGGACGAGGAACCAGATCGGCAGGATCGTGGCGAGGGTACCGATCGGGTCGTTGACGATGCCCTCCTCGAGCTCGGGCTGGGAGCCGATGAGCAGCAGACCGTAGATGACGAGCAGGGTCGGTGCGAGCGCGCCGCCCAGGGTGTTCCAGAAGACGATGGCGCCGCCGCTGGCGTCGCGCCGCTGGTAGCGGGACCAGTCGGCGGCGATGTTGATCCAGCCCAGCCCGAAACCGGTCATGAGCATCACCAGGGCCCCGATGACGGACTCGGTCGAGCCGGCCTCGCGGGAGGTGACGGCGGCCAGGTCGATCCGGTCCAGCGTCATGAGGATGTAGGCGATGGTGGCGGCCCCGGTGAGCCACGTCAGGATCGACTGCAGCCGCATGATGGTGTGGTAGCCGGCGACGGACGCGGCCACGATGAGGGCGGCGATGACGGCGCAGGCGAGCACCTTCGTCGTGGTGCCGCCGCCCCAGCCGAGCTGGGTGAAGACGGTCGCCGTGGCCAGCACCGCCATGATCGCGAGGAAGGTCTCCCAGCCCATGGAGATGAGCCAGGAGAAGACGCCGGGCACCTTCTGACCCTTGACGCCGAAGGCCGCGCGGGAGAGCACCATGGTCGGTGCGGACCCCCGCTTGCCGGCGATCGCGATGATGCCGCAGGCGAGGAAGGAGGCGACGACACCGAGGACGGTGACGAGCAGCGCCTGGGTGAAGTTGATGCCGAAGCCGAAGACGTAGCTGCCGTAGCTGATCCCGAAGACGGACACGTTGGCGGCGAACCACGGCCAGAAGAGGTCGGCCGGGCGTGCGGTGCGCTCGGCCTCCTCGATGATCTCGATCCCGTTGGTCTCGACGAGGCGGCGCTCGGTCTCGCTGAGCCGCGCTGTCGCGGTGCTCTCGCTCATGGGGTGAACTCTCGCACAGACGTCCCCCTGCCCCCACCGTGTCCGGTATGACGACGCGCACGGCATACCTCTCCGTCCTGACCGTGACCGCTCTCGTGGGTGCCCTGGCCGCCGCTCCGGCGAACGCCCACGACCGTCCCGGGCGTGACCGCGGTGCCGTGGACCGCGACGTCCGGATCGCGACCTTCAACGCCTCGCTGAACCGCTCGGCCGAGGGCGACCTCGCGGCAGACCTGAGCAGCGGTGACGACGAGCAGGCGCGTAACGTGGCGCCGACCCGGTGAGCTACGCCTACGCCTACCTCGCGCCGGCCAACAGCGGAGTGCCGAGCGGGTACGACCTCAACAACGACGGGAGCGTCGGGGGACCGGACGCCGCCGACCTTCGACGGCGAGGAGGACCGCAACGGGCGGCGCAACCACGACGAGATCCGCTTCTGGTCCGACTACGTTGCCGGCGAGCGCGCCTCGTCCTACATCTACGACGACCAGGGACGCTCGGGCGGCCTGGGCCGGGGTGAGCGCTTCGTCATCGTCGGCGACTACAACGCCGACCCGGTCGACGGGGACTCGCGGGACGGCGCGATCAACCAGCTCCTGGACAGCCCCTCGATCCGGACCAGGGTCAGCCCCGGCAGCGAGGGTGGTGTGGAGCAGGCCAGGCTGCAGGGCGGGGCCAACGAGGAGCACCGCGCCGACCCTGCCTTCGACACCGCCGACTTCAACGACACCCCGGCGTCGGGCAACCTGCGGGTGGACTACGTGCTGCCGCGCCGCCAGCTCCCGGTGCTCGACGCCGCGGTCTTCTGGCCCACCGAGGACGACCCGCTGTTCCGGCTGGTCGGCACCTACCCGTTCCCCACCAGTGAGCACCGTCTGGTCTGGGCGGACCTGCGGCTGGTGCACCGGGACCAACACTGACCGGGAGGGGATCCGACCGGACCGCCCACGGGCGGCCGGCGCCCCGGCATACCCTGGGTGCATGACGGGGACTCCGGAGGAGCAGGGACCGCACGCACGGGACGAGGGACAGCCGGGCGCCGAGCGACCGCCGCTGCCCGGTCCCAGCGAGGAGACGGACCGGCCGATGACGATCATCGGCGGCCCGGCGGCGCAGGACTCGCCGGACTGGCGGCCGGAGCAGGGCGGTGCTGGCGCGGGCAGCGACGTGCCCGCTCAGCGCCGGGCCGATGTGCCCGCGCTGGCGACCCCGGCGCGGATCACGACCTTCTTCAGCTCGACCAAGCGGCTGGGCCGCTGGCAGGTGCCCGAGGTGCTGACCCTGTCGGGCGGGTTCTCCGAGTCGGTGCTCGACCTGCGCGAGGCGGTCGTCAGCTCCCCCGTCGTCGAGCTGCGGCTCAACGATGTCTTCTCCAGCTGCAAGGTGATCGTCCCGCGCGGCGTCGGGGTGGACGTCCCGGGCGGCAGCGCGCTGTTCAGCGACCTCAGCGGCGACTACGAGGGGGTGTCCGACCCGGGTATGTGGCGGCTCACCATCGTGCACAGCGGCGCCTTCAGCAGCGTCAAGGTCATCTCGCTGAACCCCGGCGAGCCCGAGCCGAAGTGGTGGCAGAAGCTCTTCTGAGGGGGGCGCGCCCGCGGTGCGTCTCGAACCGCGACATCTTCACGACTATCCCTTGACATCGAACATGTGTTCGATTAGCCTTGTGGGATCAGCACGAGGTGCTTCATCTGAGGGGGTGAGGGGCGTGGCGGTCGCGGCGATCGAGTCGGAGGGGTCGGCGGAGGAGGCGGCGCTGGGTGCGCTCGGGGCTGT
>NZ_MKJZ01000018.1:0-3200 GCF_001942225.1 Serinicoccus sp. CUA-874
CGTGCCCACCATCCGGTACCAACCCCACTACGCCTACGCCGGCGCACCCGGCGGTGTCGGCGGCCGGTTCGTCACCGGCAACACCACCGTCGGCGACCTCCTCGACCAGCTCACCCTCCAATCCCGCGCCGACCGCGGCGATGGCGGGTCCGGTGGCCACAGGCCCGTGACGACCGTCGCTCCAGACGGTGACCGATCGATCCAGTCCACCAGCGTCGGATCAAATACTGCAGACTTCCACCGCGACCCCGAAGGAAGGACGACGCGGGCCACAGCGACCCTCACCCAAGACTTCGGCCGAACCCCCCGTGACTACGTCGACGCCACCGTCGCCAGGATCACCCGCGCCCTCGGCCTCCCGACCGATGAGGCAGGACACCTCATCGCCCATCGCTTCCTCCCTGGCGCAGGCGAGGCGAACTACATCCCCCAGAACGTGAACCTCAACCGCGGCGCCTGGCGTACCATGGAGAACGAATGGGGCGACTGGATCAACGCCGGGTACCACGTCGAACCCAGCCTTGACATAGAACTCGCTGGTGGTCGACGCCCGGACACACTTCGCGCCACCTACGAAGTGATCGATCCCCGTACAGGAGAGACCGTTTATAGAAACAAATTCGTGTTCAAAAACGGACCGGGGGAGAGTTTCGTCCGGATTCCGCGAGCAAACATTAGGGAGATGGCCGATGGGACGTTCTGAGATCCAACAAGCCCCGAATTCCATAGCGCCGTGGGCTGGCACCAGCCTTGATCGCTTCCAGACGGCACTACGAGACGCCGTGCGCGCCGCTCACCAGGACGTGTCCGGCATCGTCTATTTCGCCCACGCCGGCGCCCAAAATGTGAGCGAGAGCACGTCCCTGTATCGATCAATCACGGATTCGTTCTTTTTCGGGCCGCACCTCCCACAGCATGTTGACTCTCTGGCAATAGAGGTGCTCTATGACCACGGTGACGCGACCCTGCCGACAACGATCGTGACCGTCTACGACCGTGACAGGGACCGGTTCGCCCACCGACGCTTCAACGGCAACGAGGCTGTCCGTTGGAAGCACCAGCCTGCCAACATCAAGCACCTGGCTGAAAAGGCGTGGTCGTTGTGAGGTGGCTGCGGGCCAGCTCCGGGGCCGATCAGCGCGAGGTCACCGAGGCTGAAGCGCTGGATGCCTTCCTTTCCGCGTTAAATGCCGACGAGGGGCTGCGGGCCAAGGAGTGGGACGCGTTCGCCGTTCTCGTGCAGGGTGCGGAGGAGGCTGATCAGGTGTGGATCCCCCAGGTAGATGCGATCCTCTACCGCGCCGGCGAAACACCCGACTACACCTTCCTGACGCACCGGAACCTGCAGCGCGCCGCCTCGATCCTGTTCGTGACCCTCGCCGGCGACAAACCCTTCGACCAGGTCGTCGCTGTCGTGACCTACCGCGCCGACACCCGCCAGCTGGTCACCGACTTCCTCTGGGACGACGCGGCCCATGACCACCTCGTCACACCACACTCCTGGCACCGCATCGCCGACGAGCTCAACCCGCTCACGACCCCCCAGCGCTGAATCCCAAGGCGACTACCGAAGTACGAGGACTCCGCAGCCATACGTCGCACCTGGCCTCGACGTCGAGCTGCACTTCCGAGAACTCCGGCGCCCCGGGTCGACCTCCCTCAAAGACAGTTCAACCACGAGCACATCGGCAGCCTCTCCGCGGCGGACGGCCTGGAGGGCGGCGGGCCGACATCCGCATCAGAATCGAGAACTGACCCATGCTGTACCTCAACCGCGACCAGATCGGCATACCCGAAGACCTTCAAACCTCTATGCTCGAGCCATTGGGCACGGCGTTCCCTGACGCCGAAATCCGCCGAGAGCACCTCACCGCCCCGTTGATCGGCATCTGGCCTGCCACTCATCCTCCTTTCGATGTCCGGTTCCACTTTCCGCACATGGCCAGTTGCGATGGCACTCCCGAGCAACAGGCGCTGGTCGCGTTGTGCATGGCCCAGGAATGCCGCAAGCACGGGATCCGCATCGTGATGGCCACCAAGGACGCGTCGTTCGTCTGCGCGGTCGAAGAAGGCGACACCGTCACAGACCTTCTCGACCCGGACCGGTGGAGTTTCATCAACCCGAACCTGCTCGGCCACGGCGACATCATGCACAGCTACCCCAGCCCGGACCAGGACGAGAGCCCCGGGCACAGCCCGGACCAGCACGACTGACCTTCCTTCCGGTTCTCCTGGCAGGGTTCACCCCTGAAACGCAACCGAAGTGCCCATCGAGGAGGGATGCAAACGATGCAGTGGTATCTCGGGGCGTACTGGGGCCCATCGCAGGAGCCGGTGCCGATGGAAGTCTCCGCGCAGCAGATCTGGGACAGTCTCACGGTGCTGCACGAGACCCTGGGCTACGGGCCCCGGTGGGAGCATGCCGGCAACACGTTGACCAATCCAGACGCCATCACCCAGGCCCTGGCCACGGGCATGAACCGGAAAGACACCACCGGTGAGGTCATCCCCACCCTGGGCCAACGGATCGGGATCGGGTCCCTCGACCAGGACAACCTGGGTCTCAGCATCTCCGTCGGCGGCACCGCACCCACCTGGTCCGGGGTGTTCCTGTTGACGCCCACGGACCGGCGACCGCCCGATCTGGACACCGCGAAAGACCTCATGAGCCAATTGGTGCAGACCTGGCGGCCACAGGACATGACTTGGTCCACCGACAAGTTGCGTGAGGCAGGGTGGGACGCCGGTCTGCCGATGAAGAAGGGGGTCCCCTTCGCCGGGTGGTTGACGTGGGTGTCCCCGAACCTGCACGACCCCCTGCCCGGCCCAGTCGAAGAGCTCGCCGGAGGCGCCTGCACGTGCTCGCCCCCACCGCTGATGAGGCCACCGTAGACCGGGTCCCTCACGTCCTGGAAGGCACAGGCCCCACCAGCACCCCCTGACCCACGCGCGGCAACCTGCTCGACCACCCGCAGGACACTGGCAGAACCCGGCCGCCCGGGACCGGCATACCCCCGCGTGTCACCCTCCGAGAGCTGAGCACCGGCACAGTCACGGACCCAGCTCTCTTCCCGTCGCAGAACTCACCGCGGACCATCCAGGCCGGCGTCGCTGCCGGGTGAGGGTAGCGACTGATGCTGTCCTCGTCCGATCTCCCTGTTCTGGATGTCCCGGAGCGGGTGGAGGCGCTGGGTGAGGAT
>NZ_MKJZ01000019.1:0-2516 GCF_001942225.1 Serinicoccus sp. CUA-874
GCCATCATCGAAGGAGCCCCGCTCCGTCCCCGGATTGGGGCCACAGGGTGGGGAATTTCAGTGAGCAGAACTGGGGAGAATCACCTGAGCGCCGTCAGTAGACCTGGTGGTAGCCGACACCATCGCCCTTGACCCCCAGGGAGCGCAACTTCTTCAAGGAGAGAGCTTGTGCATAGTTCGTGACGGTGGTCAAGCAAAAACGGTTCGTCTGGGCGGTCAATGCTGCGGCCACCCACAGGACAAGGAACGCGCTCAGCGGCAACTTCCGCGGGCGTCCTCCATCCCGAGCAGAGGCGACGTCCAAGATGCGTCCGAGCTCGCTCCTGCCCACCGACCACTTTGCCATCTCCAAGGCGGACAGTGGAGTGAGATGTGGGATGTTGGCATCTCGCTTTTCCAGAAGGTCCCACGTCTTGCTCATGGATCACCGCCGAGGGCCCGGTAGAGGTCGACGTCCGGGCGACGGTCAAGAAACTCGGCGTAGCGGAGGAGGGAATGCGTAGTCGACATCCCTGAGACCACGAGCAGTTCTGGGACCGTGACACCGGCATTCAAGACATCCACGAGCCAAGTGGTCCGCATCCTTGTCGGCTGGATCGTGATTCCCCCGACTTTTCGGAACTTCTTCATAACGTTGTCGAGCCGATCTCCTCCGGGAACCAACCGGGCATCCGGAGAACGCGTGCTCAGTTTGCGGAGAAGAGGGGCGTACCTCGGCAGGACGGGAACACGTCGCGGGGCCTCGCCATAGGTGGTGACAGTGACAAAGTCTGGGCCGGGTTCGATGTCGCCCGCCCGGGAGTAAATGATCTCGCGGGACCTGAAGCCACAACCAAGACCCAGGGCAAGGATTGCCGCGGCGGCGTCTCGGACGCGCGATGTGGGCTGACCGTCCGCGAGCGTGGCGAGCAACGCCAGTTCGACATCAGAGTAAGGGGGCAGCATCGGGGACCGCCGAACGGCGTCGGGGACCGGACCCCATGGTGCCTTTCGCGTGGCCGCGACCGCGATGCGCCGCAGACGGGCACGTTCGTCCTTTCGGGCCAGACTGCCCCTGAGCTTCTGCCTGTCGTACTCGTTGACCCATGCGGGCGTGAGGATCGTCTCGGGGTCTAGGGGCAGCGATTGCCCCCGGCACCAGTTGGCGAACTGGGCGACGACCTTCAGTTCTGTCGTGGCCACACCCGGGGTGCTGGGCTGTGCTATGCGGACAGCCTCGCGGGTGAAGTCAGCGACCTCCATCCACTCATCAGCCGGAATGGACTTGGCCTGGGGCCGGTACCCCTGGATCCGATCATGGATGGCGCGGTTGACGTCAGGCGGGTCGGGACGGGAGGCTGGAGTCATGTCGCAGGTCTGGAGAGCCCTGTAGCACTAGCCGTGGTTCGGTTCACGGCTCCCGTCGCGGGTCAGATTGCCGTCTGGCCCGCGACGCATACTCAAGGGGTGAAGACCATCCCTCCCCCCATGAGGAGGCGGTCACGTACCGCGTGAAGGAGGGGTGTCATGGTCAGTGTCCGTCCACTCGTAGTTATTGCACTACTCCTGCGGCCCTAACGGCCGGGGTGAACCTGACGACACTACGGTACCCGCAGAGGAGACCGCCGGGCAAGGCCACCTGCAACTGGTGCGCGAGCACCTTGCAAGAAATCAGGGACCATGCCGAATCGCTCGCGGTCGAATATGAACCGTGCTCTGCAGGGCCGACGAGGTCGCTCCTAGGAACGCCAAGGCTGCGGCCAAGTGCCTACAGATCGAGGGCCTGGAGGTCCGGTTCGGGATTATCGGCCAGCACGGAGCTGACCCGGACAGCCCCCCCCCCCCCCCGCCCCCAGCAGACGCCCCGGTGCGAGTCCAGGACGGACACTGAGTCCGCCACTGGATCCGACCGAGCAGGAGGACCTAGTGGTGAATGAGGAGGGGGTGGTCGAAGGTGAAGATGCCCCCAGGCCCCGAGGGGTGCACCACAGGATCTACCCCCTACATGTAATCCGTGATTCAGTACGCCCCCCCCCCCCCGAAACCAGGGCAGGACGTGGGACCTGGACCGTCAGGGACAGGTCCACCGCTCTCCGCGCCGAGCAGCCCGGCCAGGGCCGTGCGATGACAGCGTGCGAACCCCGAGCCAATGGGCCTACGTAAACGAGAGCCGGAGGCAAAGGGCGGATGCTCGTCCAGGCCCTCGCCCCCGTGCTGATCGCGGCGGCATGGGTCACCGTTGGTCGGGACGGGCCAGAGCCTGCCTGACCGTCCACGTGCGGGCAAGGGTTGCTCCGCTGCCGGGTCCAACGCTTGCGCGGCCCATTGGCCAGCGGTGGATTGAGGACGCCCGGCCCGCACCCGAGCCTGTCGGACTGAACCCATCGGTCGGACGAGTAGACAGTTCCCAGGGAGTGTCATTGCCTACGGATAGCCTGCCTAGGAGGGCGCTGAACAATCCGCGCGTCGCCGGGGGTTGGCCGGGCGCTGGGTTGAGACTCTGGGTGTATGCAGGGTGAGGCTGATCGGCAGCGGGA
>NZ_MKJZ01000020.1:0-2383 GCF_001942225.1 Serinicoccus sp. CUA-874
ACACCCACGCCGCGACCCACAGCTACGCCATCCTCAGCTCGGGCGGTGTGGTGGCGGATGAGCGAACATTCCCCACCACGTCCGCCGGTCTCGGCCGGGTGAGCCGCCCCGGGATGTCCGGAGACTCGGTTGTGTGTCTCACCCTGCCTGGGCGAGGGTTCTGTGAGCGTAGTGGATCTGCTCGATGACGGCCGGGGTGAGGTCCTCCAGGGACTCGTGCGGGCGCTGGGTGTTGAAGAAGTCGACCCACTCGAAGGTGGCGACCTCGACGTGGTTGACGTCGCGCCAGGGCCCGTGGCGGTTGATCATCTCGGTCTTGAACGAGCCGATCGTGCTCTCGGCCAGGGCGTTGTCGTAGGCGTCTCCGACGGACCCGACCGAGGCGTCGACACCGGCCTCGAGCAACCGGGTCGTGAACGCGATCGACGTATATTGCTTGGGTTCAACCGGTCGTTGCAACACCGGGTTGTTGATGGGAGCGTATCTGGTCCTCGAAGACTTCGGCTGGTGTCTTCCACCCGAGGACCTTGCGGGGCCTGTTGTTGAGGGTGTGCGCGACGGCCTCGAGGTCTTCGGCGGACCAGCGGGACAGGTCGGTGCCCTTGGGGAAGTACTGGCGCAGCAGGCCGTTGGTGTTCTCATTCGTCGGCCGCTGCCATGGGGAGTGTGGGTCGGCGAAGAACACCTTGGTGCCAGTCTGGACCGTGAACAGGGCATGGCCTGAGAGTTCCTTGCCGCGGTCCCAGGTCAGGGTCTTGCGCAGCTGCTCGGGCAGCGTGGTCATCGACGCGGTCAGCGCGGCGTTCATCGCCGTCGCGCCGTACCCACCCAGCGATGGTCCGTTCTTGACCGGTGGGTTCTGGCCCCAGCCCTGCATGCGGGGCAGGTGGACCAGGATCGTGGCGCGGCTGCTGCGCTCCACGATCGTCCCGATCGCGGACCGGCCGGTCCCGATGATCAGGTCGCCTTCCCAGTGGCCGCGCACGGCGCGGTCGTCGGCCTCGGCGGGACGCTGGCTGAGCACGACGTCGGCCGTGACATGCCCACCGGGCTTGTTCTGCGACCTGGCCCTCGGCTGCCGCAGCGCGCGCCCGGTGCGCAGACAGGCGACGAGTTCCCGTTTGAGTGCACCACGGCCCTGGATGAACAGCGACTGGTAGATCGCCTCGTGGCTGATGCGCATGGACTCATCATCGGGGAAGTCGATCTTCAACCGGTGCGCGATCTGTTCCGGGCTCCACGCCAGCGACCAACGCCGGTCGGCGCGGTGCGGCTTGTTCAACCCTTTCCACGGCGGTGGTGTCGGCCCCGGCACGATCGTGCCGTCAGGGCGACGCACATTGCCGGCGAGCCGGTCTTGGACGTACTCCCGCAGCCGGGGGTTGTCGACCAGCTTGGCGGTCTTGGGGCGCTTGGCCGCCTGCTGCGCCTTCCACTGCGCCACGCTGGCCCGATACTCCTGCTTGCCGCTCCTGGTGGCCGCGTTGCGGCGCAGCTCGCGTGAGACCGTCCCCGGGTCGCGTCCTATCGCCCGGACGATCTCACGCACACCCTTGTCTTGGGCGCGCTGAATCGCGATCTCCTCGCGTTCCTCGAACGACAGGTAGCGGCCGGTGGGCTCGGCCAGTGAGATGGGCGGCATGCCGCCAGCGTGGCGAAACCACCGCGTTCCGACCGGCACTGACACGCCGACACCCAGCGCCGCCTCTGCCGTCGTGATGCCCGTGGCGATCAGCCGCCAGAACTGCCGCTGCACCACCCGGGAGGGGTCCGGCCGTCCCGGCGAACGCATCGCCGGCCGCAACGCGCGGTCCGCACGCCACTGCCGACGCGCGCTTTCGGGCATATCGCTGGTCTTCTTGCTCCAGTCCCCTGTTGCCATCGATAGACACCTCCGTGATCGAGGTGTTGCGACGACCGGTTGAATCCGCCTTGCGAGCCCGCGTCCGAGTGCGCCACGAGCCCGGTCAGGTCGATGACGCCCTCCTGGGCGCGAGTGAACATCGCGTGCTCCAGAGCGTCCAGCACCAGCGGCGTGCTCATCGACGTGGCTGCCCGCCAGCCGATCACCCGGCGGGAGAACGCGTCGATCACGAACGCGACGTAGACCATGCCCAACCAGGTCGGCACGTAGACATCCCACGCCAGTCAGAGTCAAGCGGACGTGGGGTCAGGTCGCTGCGGCTGGAGCTTTGTCGCTTGCTGTTGCCCAGGCGGTGGCTTCGTCCCATCGCTGACCGGTGCGAAGGCACCACCAGAGTTTGCCGAGGAGCTTGTTGGCCAAGAGTTGAGTCCCCCATAGTGGTGTAGCGCGGTAGCCGAGGTCGTCGTCTCCGGCGTGTGCGTCAGGCGAGGACGCGGCCACCGCGTGATCCTTCGAGTG
>NZ_MKJZ01000021.1:0-2031 GCF_001942225.1 Serinicoccus sp. CUA-874
CCTGAGTTCCGCAGCTGATGGTCGCGGTATGGACACAGAAGTAGGGTTTGACCTGGGGAAACGCGTGCGTGAGCGGTGACACGGCGTGTCACTAGTGGGTAGGGTCGGGCGGGGTTCAGTCGGTGGGCTGGGTGCCGAGCTGCAGGATCCGGGGCGGGGGGTCGATGTGGAGACGCTCCAGGATGGTGCGCTGTGCGGGGGTTGGCGCGGTCGTCTGCCGGTAGGTGCCGGCGGGACCGGTGAAGGTGCCGACGGCCAGGCGTTGCAGCTCGCGGCGGACGTTGTTCCAGGTATCGCCGGTGGTGGTCTCGATGATCCGGATCAGCAGCAGCGCCAGCCAGCACAGCACGACGTGGGCACGGATCCGGTCCTCCAGTCGGTGGTGGACCGGGCGCAGGTCGAGGATCTGCTTCATGTCGCGCCAGCCGCGTTCGACCTCCAGCAGCTGCTTGTAACCCAGTGCCATGTCCTCGGCGGACAGGTGCGGCTCGTTGGAGCGCAGCAGGTACTTCCCGTCCAGCTTGGCCTCGGCAGCGATCGCCTTGGCGTCGACGCGCAGCAGCCCGCCGGCGGTGACGCGCAGGTACCGGTTCAGTCCCGGCTTGGTGGAGATCACCCCGCGCAGCTCGGCCCGCTTGGTCACCGACAGCTGGTCGCTGCCGGCGACCAGCCCGTGCAGGTGCTCGAGGAGCTGGTCCCGGATGGTGGCGTCGCGGTCGGCGGCTTCGGGGTTGTGGGCGATGACGAACCGTTCGTGCTCGCTGATCCGCACTTCCTTGACGCGCAGGTTGCCCGCGACGTCCTGGTAGCGGCCCGGGCGGCCCAGCGCAGCGGTGGCCTCAGCTGAGCCCGAGCGCAGCTTCTCACCCAGGATGTACCCGCCGCCGGCGCGTTGCAGGTAGCGCCGGTTCTCCGCTGAGGTGAACCCGCGGTCGGCGACCCACACGATCCGGGACAGGTTCCAGTCGCGCATGTCGTCCTTGACCTGGCGGATCAGCGCCGAGTCGGAGGTGTTGCCCGGCCAGGACCAGACCCGTACCGGGATCCCGGTACGGGTCACCGCCATCCCGATGACCACCTGCGGCAGGTCATCCCGGTGGTCCTTGGACTTGCCATAGGCCCGGAACCCGGTCTGCTTGACCGCACCGGCAGGCGCCTGAGCCCCGCCCTCCGCGTCCTGCTCGCCAGACTCGGGGGTGGCGCCGGGTACCGGCCGGCCGGTCTGGTCGCGCCACAGCGGTGCGTCGGCGGTCTCGGTCTCGAAGTAGGTGCTGGTGGTGTCGAAGAACAGCAGGTCGACCTCGAGGTTGAGCAGGTCCGCGGTCGAGGCGTAGACCTTCTTGGCCAGGTCGGCCTCGACCTCGAGCAGCCAGTCCATCGCCCGGTAACAAGCGTCGTCACTGACCTGGCCCAGTCCGGGGATGTGCACGTCGTGGTTGACCCACCCGGCCGCGGCCAGCTTCGAGGACGGCGCCAGCGCCCGGTTGGCCACCAACGCGAACAGCACCCGCTCCACAACCGCGTCCCGACGCGTCCGCCCCAGCAGGGAGCGCGTCGTCTTGTCGATCCCGAGCCGCCTCCACAGCGCGTCCAGCGCCCAGGCACCACCCAACGGGCGGGACTCCAGGAAGGACAGCCCTTCCCCGGCGTCGCCGTCTTGGTCCGCGGCCAGCGTCGGTGAGTCCACCAGCTTGGACAGCGAGGCGATCAACCGCTCGATCCCGCCCCGGTCGACCTGCTCGACACGGCCGAAGTTGTACAGCACCTTCATCTTCGACGTCTTCGCCACCGGGTCCCACTGGTTGTGCGCCAGCTGCAGGTACGACACCTTCGTGCCGTCCTTGTTCCGCCGCGACGACGTCCTGATGAACATGTCACCAGACGCTACCAGCCCCCACACTGCTCACACACCACAGACACGCCAAGTCGTGTCACTAGGCAATCCGACTCGTGTCATCAACCACCAACCCACTGACCTGCACCTTTCCACCCGGCCATGCCCCAGATAACTGATTAGCTGCGGAACTCAGG